>CABIKM010000037.1 GCA_902196205.1 Candidatus Methylomirabilis lanthanidiphila
AAAAAAGACTTGACCTTCTGCCCATCTTGGCTTCGGTTGCCTTGTGTCGGCAGGCGCTGAGCATGTCGGCCGAGACATCGACAGCGACGAAGTGCCAAGAAGGAAACCATTTCCCGAGGGTGACTATTTCAGCGCCGGTGCCTGCGCCGGCAGAAAGGAAGGTTGAGCCCTCCGGCAGTCCTTGCAGCCACGGCACAATCATTTGGTGCAAGGCGTCATAGCTTGGGCAAAAGAGACGAATCCTGCGGTCGTACTTCGCCGCGAGACTTTCGTCAAAGTGTGTTGTTACGTCGAATTGTTCAGATGGCTGAGTCATGTGATGTCTAATGCCCCGGTTCAGCGCCGTCCGCTGGAACCGGTTGTTGGGCCGCTCACTCGGCGGTGCGACCAAACGAGCGGTACCGACAAATCACGGCTGGAGTTCGATCTCTCCGGGTCGCCAGGTCTTGTTGAACCAAGGCTCCAACGGACCGTAGAGGCGCAGGATCATGAACCAGCCCTTGCCCGGAATCGTCTGTACCCAGTTCTTCTCCATGCCGGGCGGGGCCTTGGGGCCGAACCAGACGTCCACCGAGCCGTCGGCATTGGTTTTGAAGCCCTTGTCCTGGCTGCTCACGCTGGGCGCCTGCTGGTCGGTCTGCAGCATCGAGCGCGTCTGGTTGTCGTAGACGATCACCGACCAGAAGTCCTTCACCGGGATGTTCGGTGGCAGGCGCAGCTTGTACGTCTTGCCGCCGTCGAAGGGGTTGCCCTTCGAGTCCAGAGAGGCCCACGGGTACTGTGAGCCCTGGCCGACCATTTTCTTTTCCATCGCCGGCGTCACGCCGGTGGCGAAATAATAGAAGAAGGCAACTCCATCCAGGTTGGCAACGCCGGGGGCGACTTCGAACTTGTAGCCACCGAAGAATGGCAGGCGCCATGAGCTGTTCGGGTAGAAGAAGGCTTCCGGCTCGCGAATCTTGAAGGCGAGCGTTCGCGCCGTCACCGCACCGATGTTGGCTGCGTCGGTCAGGATCTTCTTCATGCGCTCGTCAGGATTGAAGGGCTCGCCCTTGACGATGCCGATCGAAGCGAACAGGCCAAGCGTGGTGGGGTCGGAGCCCTCCGGCGGTTCTTCCTGAATCACTTGGTTCAGCAACGTCCAGAACGAATAGTCACCCGGGGCGACGAAGTTCGCTGGTACGCCCGAGGCATTCGCAAACTTGATCGGCGGCGGGTTGGCCGCATCGGCCAGGTGGTAGATCTTCAGGTGCTTCTTGACCGACTCCACCCCTGGCTTGGTTGAACCGTCAACGAGGAAGGACCGGAAGGGCATCCAGTTGCCGTAGGTCTTCGGTCGTACGACGAAATAGCCTTCCGGGATCGCGCCTTGGTACCCCGGCGGAAGAATCAGGTACTTGCCGCCCTTGCCCCTGTCGGCACCCGTGATGCCGACGTCGGCCACCCAGCGATACCAGAAGTCATCGATGGCTCCCAGGACCATGGGGGGGACTTCGACGACTAACGGCCCCTTCTTCGTATCGGTCCAGATGAAGCTGTAGACCGTGTTGTCGTTGGCCGTCAGCTCCACGGTCTTCGAATCGACCAGATTCTCCCAGATCACGTTGGTCTGGTTGTCGGGCCCGAACTTGCGAAGCGAATCGCGCATGCCTGCCTGGTTGACGATCGGGATGGCCAGCAGATAGGCCTGCAGCGCACGCGAGCGGTCCAGGTTGTCGTAGATCTTCTCGATGGTGTCCGCCGCCGGGAAGCCGTCGGACAGGTTCAGCGTGCCGATCGAGGTATCGAGCCGGTTGGGCGTAGCCACACCCGGCGCGATCGGCGTCGTCATCCTGAAGGTCTGGGCCGAAGCCGTTGTGACAACGCTCGTGACAAGGGCCGTCACAGCCATCCACATCCGTAGTTTGCTAAACGCCATCATTTCCTCTTCTACTTATGTTCGGGGAACGAATATCCGGAACCTTTGCACCTCGTCTCCTTCCGACCGATGCGGCCCAACGCCCAGCATCAGCTGCGGCGCAACGCGCCGGCTGCTGCATGCTGTTGTTATCCGCCTCCCGACCACTCTGTTTCGATCCGTCCGGCGGCAACATCCTTGAGCTTGCCCTCGCGGAAGGCAAACGTGACCGTCGTCGTGAGATTCGCTGGGAACCCGGACTTCTTCAAGCCGTATCGCACGCCGGCCCCCACTGGTACCCCAACCCATGGGGTCAGGAAGATTGAGGTGAGTGCGCCGATGCCAAGCCCACTCGCGATCTCGATGATGTCGTCGAGGCAGGAGTTGACTATGCGTACCCCGGCGTGACGTGCCACGAGTACCGCTGAATCCACCGCCGCGTGTCCAGTGCCATCCGCAAGCTGTAGTCCGCCTCTGTTGAACAGTGCCCGAACTCTTCGAATGTTATCCACCCAGCATTGAAGTCGAGCATTCAGGCTGCCCTGGTTGGCCGCGCCGTGAAGTAGCAGACACGCGAGGCACCACGCCGCCTCGGGGCCAGTGAAGCTCGTCCTGTTCTAGTGCCGGAAATGATACCCCGCAGCGGATGGCGAGTGATCTGAAGACCGGATTCTCGTGCAACTTCTTCGTGGTACCGGCCTCGGATGATTGTTGAGGCCACATACGCGCGGACCATGATGTCAAAATCGCGATCCCGTTGCTTGACGAGGCGCTTGATTGCTTCAGGCTCAGTACTCCGCCGGTGCAGTTCAGAAGCATTCTGCTCCGAAATCCCAACGAGCTTCGCAATACTTGGGAGGTAGTTTGGATCGAAGAGGCCGCCGAGCCTGCGTGAGTGGGACAGCCACGCCTTCTCGCTCGACCAGTCGATCCAAGGCTGGAAGTCCCGCTTGTCAGCGAGCAGGCGATCAACCTCCGCCCGGACCTTGTCGCTGTTCTCGGTTCGAGCGATCCATCGCTTGGACCGTTTGATCGCCACATCGCGCGTGGACTGGTCGAACTGACGAGTCGACCGTAGCAGGCCGCTGGACAGCATGAGGTCGATGAGCAAGTCCTGCCCGTCTAACGCGACTCCCTTGGGTGGCCCCAAGCCAGGGGCGAGAGCCATGCTGCTTTCCCGAATCAGGATTGCAGTGAGGTCGAGAACCGTCGTGAGCGACCACGGGTATTGGCCTGTGGTGCCTCTGTCCAGGCATTGCACCACCTGCGCAACTGTCGCCGAATCAACCAGGCCGTTCATCTCACTCATCCCGTCAAGCCTCCGAGCAGGTCATTGTGCGGATAACGCAGACGCTCTGCCGCCGCTTCAACTGTCCACCCAAACAAGGCGGCGGACGGCAGAAGCGAATGGTTAGACAGCCAACTCATTTCCACGCTATTGCCCCATCCGTACCACGTGGGAATCCGTTGTCGGCCTCTTCCAAGAGTGGCCCTTTACCGCTCTCGTCAACCAATTTTGAAACCTTCACGGCGGACAACCATTCGCCTTTAACTTTCTTCACCAATAGTGTTTGCTGGAATGAGCCGTTTCTTGCCGTTATCTGCGCGGCTAGGGCCACTTCCGATCGGCCATTTAGTTTGTATGGACCTTGCAGCGCTACCACGCCGGGGCTAAGATTCCCCAGGTTCAGAATCGTCGAGCTTCGCATCAGCTCATCATATGAGAAGCTCTTTAACTGGGCCGGTTCCCATATACGAATCTGCACATCATAGAGCGGAAACTTGCCTTTATGTATAACGACAATCACTGGGTCACCGCCGGGTTTCACGCTGGTTGTTCTTACATAGCAGAAGCTGTCGCCACCCGTAATCTGACTTTGAATTTCAGCATTGAGTCGAGCGATTTCGCGGTCCTTTTCGGCAGATTGAACTGATGACCAAAGTACGCCAGCAGCGCCTAAGATAGCGCCAACAAAGACCAATATTGTTGGCCCATTATCTGCGAGCCACTTCATTCAGTTCCTCCGAAAAGTTCTCGATGGCTGTCTAACGTTCCGGCTGTGCGGCGCCGGCTACAAAAGTATCAGGAAACATGGCGCGCTGTCCCCGGCGTCCGCACGAGCCGGTTGTTGGGTGTCAATTTGGTCGCACCAATGGCTTGTCTAATGGATTCTCTGGCTTTTGCGTGGAACTTTGTACGAGGGTTTCTGCTGCATCTAAGATTGCGGCGGCGTTGGATACCGCGCTCTTACTATCCCTGGCTCCTGAGAGCTCAGCTCTGAACTCAGCGATCATTTCATCTTTGAGATATTTAAGGAAAGCGTTCGTTCCTTCGAGTACGTCCGCATCGTACAAATTAAGGATGTCCTCGGGCGCTGATGCTTTAATCAATTGCCGTTCGTTTACTCTCTGCCAAATTTCGGCGTGATCCATGGACGAGAAAAGAAACAATGACGCCTTTGTGACGCGCGACATATAGAAACCACTATATGCGGCATATAGAGCCCAGCCTCGCTCGGAAATAAAGGGTCGAGCCAATTCAGTTTCATTTCGCTTTTTAAGGAACGGTAAATGCTCGGGGTTCTTTAGCAGAATCTCGAAATTCTTTTTTGTTGAAGGGTCTGATCCGTACTTTCGCACCCAATCAATTGGAAGCACTGCCACGAACATGGCGGCAGCGGACATTTCATTCCAAGCTAAAACTGAATTCCAAACAGTCTCTATCGCCCTAATCTTGTAAGGCAAGATGGCGACTTGAGATTGTGAATAGGCGGTATGACCGGCCGAAGTCATATCGCTTAGCGTGGAGTTAGCTCTTTGTAGCTGCGACTTCAGCTCCTCAAGCTTCGCGTCGTTATCCAGTCGGATATCTGCTGTAAGTCGGGCCACGATCCATATTCGGCCAAGCCACAAGGCAGCGGCGAAGAGGCCGACAGACACCGCGGACGTGGTGAAAATTTCTTCGAAGGCCATATTTACAGTGACACCCAACTATAAGTGAGCCGCTCTTGAAGCCGACAAAGGCTGGCGGTCTATCTCTTAAGTCGACTCCACTTCTCAACAACGGATTGTCCTGTAATCTCCCACACTTAGCCCAACCGGTCAAGCTTATTCTGGCCGACAAACGCCGCAAACTTTGGCGGCCTATCTCCCTAACAATTGGCGGCCTATCTCGGCCGCCCTATAGCCGATCAGCCGGGCTATTGACCCCCCGTCCGCCCCGGTTCAACACGTGAGTGTAGATCATCGTTGTGCTCACATCCCGGTGGCCAAGCAACTCTTGGATCGTCCTGATGTCGTATCCGTCCTCCAGCAGGTGGGTTGCAAAGGAGTGCCGAAACGTGTGCGGGCTTGCCGGCTTGGAGAGTCCGGCCTTCAGCGCGGCATTTCTCACCGCCTTCTGCAACACGGATTCGTGGAGATGGTGGCGCTTTCTCAGCCCGGACTGGCGATCGAGGTAGAGGCTTGAGGCGGGGAACACCCATTGCCAGCTCCACTCTTTGCCCGCATTCGGGTATTTTCGTTCTAAGGCGTTGGGGAGAGCGACACCCGAGTAGCCGCTCTTCAGATCAGTCTCGTATTGCTTCCTGACCGACTCCAGATGCCTTCGGAGAGGTTCGTTCACCGCTGCCGGAAGCATCGTGATCCGATCCTTATCACCTTTCCCACTTCGAACCAGAATCTCACTGCGGGAGAAGTCAACGTCCTTAACCCTAAGCCGTAGGCATTCCATCAACCGAAGACCCGCGCCGTAAAGAAGCATCCCCATGATCCACTCAGGGCCACTGAGAAGGCTAACGATCGACTTGACCTCCTGCCGGGTCAATACCACGGGTAGCCTCTTCGGTCTCTTGGCGCGGACCACACCGTTCACGTATCCGATCTCCTTCCGCAATACCTCACGGTAGAGGAAGAGGATGGCGTTTAAGGCTTGGTTTTGCGTAGACGCGCTGACGTGAGATTCACTTGCCAAGTTGGTAAGAAACCGAGCAATGTCCTGCTCGCCCATCTCTGCGGGATGCCGCTTGTTGTGGAAGAAGATGAACCGCTTGATCCAGCCCACATACGCCTCCTCGGTTTTGGGACTGAGGTGGCGCGTACGAATGGCCTGGCGGACTTGGTCGAGCAGCCTGGGTTTTGGTGCACCGGGAGGAAGAGTGGTGCCGATGGCGGGTTGTAGATTCGGACTTGTCATGGTGGGTCTGTAGTCTTTCAGACTTCTCACATTAGCATGCATGGCGATCTCCTTTCTGTGCATCAATGAAAGTCGCGACTAGGGGCGGTGGCGAGGTTGGCGTGTAGTCGTGGTTGCCAGAGGCGTTCGGCGACGAGGTGGACAACGCCCTGTTCGGCCTGCAGGGTTCCGGTGACGCCGAGGAGGGTAGCGGTTTTGGCTAACGTGGCGTAGCGCGCGAAGACCGTGGGCCAGAGGACGAGGTTCACGAAGCCGGTTTCGTCCTCCAGGGTCATGAAGGTGACGCCGCTCGCGGTGCCGGGACGCTGGCGGCAGATGACGAGGCCGGCGTAGCGCACGCGCGAGCCGTGACGCATTGAGGCGATTGTGCGGGCATCCTTGAGACCCTGGGCTGTGAGCGTGTCTCGTAGGGGTGCAAGCGGATGACCGCGGGGGCTGTGATCGGTGCGCCGGTAGTCCCAGGCGATCTCTTCGGCGACGCCGAGCGGTACAAGGGCAGGGCTGGTCTCGTGGGCAACCGTCGGCAGGGGAGTGGCTTCCGACTGACATCCCAGCGCCCCCCATAGCGCCATTCGACGGTCTAACCTATCCTGAGCGGTACCGACGGAGCCGAACCCCTCGAAGGCGCCAGCCTCGGCCAGCGCCGTGAGCGTTCCCTTGTCTAATTCGGTGCGATGGGCGAAATCGGCAAGTGAGGTGAAGGGCGCGATGCAGCGCGCTTGCTCAATCTGATTCCAGTCGTCTTCACCCAGTCCCTTTACGTACCGCAGGCCCATCCGCACGGCGAAGCCGCCCGTGCTCTGCGGGCAGGGCTCCAGCGTGCAGTCCCAGGCGCTTACCTGCGCATCGATGGGCCGTACGAGAAGGCCGTGGCGCTTGGCGTCCTCGACGATGGTGGCCGGGGCGTAGAAACCCATCGGCTGGGCGTTCAGCAGTGCGCAGGTGAACTCCGCCGGGTAGTGGCGCTTCAGCCACGCCGTGGCATAGGCGATCAGGGCGAAGCTGGCGGCGTGCGCCTCGGGAAAACCGTACTCGCCGAAGCCACGGATCTGCGAGAAGACGCGCTCGGCGAACTCCGCGGCGATCCCTTTGGCCTGCATCCGCGAGATGAGGCGCTCGCGGTGGCGCTCGATCCGCCCCGGCCCTCGCCAGGCCGCCATGTCGCGCCGAAGCTGATCCGCCTCGCCGGGCGTATAGTCGGCGGCGATCATCGCCAGCCGCATCACCTGCTCCTGAAACAGCGGCACCCCCAGCGTCTTTTCCAGCACCGGCTGAAGGGACGGGTGAGGGTAGAGGACCGGCTCCTCGCCGCGACGGCGGCGCAGGTAGGGGTGAACCATGCCGCCCGTGATCGGGCCGGGGCGGACGATGCTTACCTCGATGACCAGGTCGTAGAAGGAGCGCGGCCGAAGCCGCGGCAGCATCGCCATCTGGGCCCGGCTTTCGATCTGGAACACCCCCACGGTGTCGGCCCGCTGGATCATCTCGAAGGTCGCCGGATCATTGGGTGGGATGGCGGCCATGTCCAGCTTGACGCCGCGGTGGTGCTTCAGCAGGCGGAAGCAGAGATCGAGGTGGCTGAGCGCCCCAAGCCCGAGCAGGTCCACCTTGAAGAGGCCCAGCGCCTCCAGGTCGTCCTTGTCCCACTGGATGACCGTGCGGCCCGGCATGGTGGCGTTCTCGACGGGGACGATGGTCCAGATCGGATCGTGGCCCAGCAGGAAGCCGCCGGGGTGGATGGAGAGGTGGCGGGGCGTCTCCAGAATCTCGTTGGACAGCCGCAGCAGATGCCGGTGCAGCGGCGTCTCGGGATTAAGCCCGGCCTGCCGCAGCGCCTCCGGCACCACGTCGCCGTGGTGGGAGAGAAGCCGGGCTAGGCGATCCATGGAGGTTTCCGGCAAGCCAAGCGCCTTGCCGACGTCGCGGACTGCCGACCGGGGCCGGTAGCGGATGACATTGGCCACCATCGCGGCATGGGAGCGCCCGTAGGTGTCGTAGACGTGCTGAATCACCTCCTCGCGCCGGTTGTGCTGGATGTCGAGGTCGATGTCGGGCGGCTCGGCGCGCTCCTTGGAGATGAACCGCTCGAACAACAGCCCCATCCGCACCGGGTCGATGGCCGTGATGCCGAGGCAGTAGCAGACCGCCGAGTTGGCTGCCGATCCCCGCCCCTGGCAGAGGATACCGCGCTGCCGGCAGAACTGGACGATCTCCCACATCGTCAGAAAGTAGCCCGGGTAGTCGAGGGCGTCGATGAGGTGTAGCTCCGTCTCGAGCTGCCTGACGACGTCGGATGGGACCTTGCCACCGTAGCGACGCCTGACGCCATCGAAGGTGAGCTGTCGCAGCCGTTGAGTAGAGCCTGCCCTGAGCGAAGCCGAAGGGGTGGCGCCGTCCGGAAGGCGCTCGGAGGGGTAGCAGTACCGAAGCTCGGTTAAGGAGAAGCTGCAGCGGCTGGCCATCTCCTCGGTCCGGGCGACGGCCGACGGATCGTCGGCGAACAGGGCCGCGAAGTCATGAGGCAGTTTCAGGTGATGCTCGGCGTTGGGTTTGAGTCGGCGGCCCGCAGCCGGGACGGCGACGCTGTGGCGGATTGCGGTGAGGGTATCCTGCAGGGGGCGACGGGCCGGTGTGTGGTACAGCACCTCCGTGGCTGCGACGAGGGGCAGGCCGTAGCGGGCGGCGCGCGCCCGTAGCCGCGCCTCCATTCGGACCTCGTCGGCCTGGCGGTGTCGGGCGAGGAGGGCATAGAGCCGTTCGCCGAAGGCATCGCGGAGCTGACCGGCCACGTCGTCAGGATCGGTTTCGTCCGCCCAGTAGGGGCGGGGTGACCCCGCCCCTACGCTTGTACCGCCCCACAGCGCGATCAGCCCACCGGCGTGCCTGCAGACTTCATCCCACGTAACAGACGATTCACCCTTCGGAGAGCGGAGTTGTCCGGTCGTGATCAACCGGCAGAGGTTGCTGTAGCCGTCCCGATCCTGGGCCAGGAGCACAAGGATCGAGTGATCGACCAGCGTGACCTGCGCGCCTACGATCAGATGCAGACCGAGTTCCCTGGCCTTGACGTGCGCCCGAACGATTCCATAGACGCCGTCGCGGTCGGTCAGCGCCAGCGACTTCAGTCCCAGGCGGTGGGCTTCCTCAACCAGCTCGTCGGGATGGCTCGCGCCTTCCAGGAACGAGAAGTGACTCTTGCACCACAAGGGAGTATACGACGTCATAGCTCTGAAAGCCCCCTCACCTGCGTCATTGCGAGGGAACGTAGCGACCGAAGCAATCTCGTAGTGCGAATACGGCGAGATTGCTTCGCTGCGCTCGCAATGACACTCGATATTAACACAATGAATTAAGCTGGTTATAATGATTTACTCAACTGTTCCATGAAGAAACCAATAACGGCGATTTGGGTCGTGATAGACCCATAGCAGTTCGCCGCGCCGGGTCTCGGCGAAGTAGTAGTCGCGGTGCGTTTCCCGCCCCCACCACCCTCCGCTGACGATGTACGGCCCATGCAGTAGGGGCGAGGTCACCCCGCCCTTAGGCGGCAGACGCAGCGGGACCGGCTTGGTAAAGATCCGGCGCACCAGGCTCCGTTCCTTAGTTTCGAGTTTCGAGTTTCGAGTTTCGAGTGCTCCCCCTAATCCCTGACTCTTGTTATCCGGTTCACTACTTATCACTTGATTGAGCGGTTCCCACCTGAAACTCGCCTCAGGAAGGTGACCGTCCGCCAGCCGTACCCGCCCCACCGCCTCGTCACCGAACGTAGCCCGAATACGGGCCAGCGCCCGATTGGCGGTCTCCAGGTCGCGCCGTGGCCGCTCTGCAATTAACCGATGCTGCTCGGCCAGCGCCAAGATGCTCGATGCCTCAAGCTCTATCTCGATCACCCCGTCCGGCAGTTCTACTGTTTCAAGCCGCAATCGAATCAGATCGAGCAGTTGCACCGGATCGAGCGTCGGGGCTGCAGGGCGGATCTGCTCCTCATGCTGTTCGCCTCCGTCAAGCTGGAGGCGAAGCGTAAGTCCGGCGAGCGCCTCGCCTCGGATGGCCAGCGCCTTGAGCAGAGGGTGGAGTAGCCCTTTGAGGCGGAAGAGCAGGCGCATCGCGTCGGTCTCGGGATCGTCAAGGAGCAGCCGCTGTCGAATCGGCTCCTGAGGCTTCAGGGGCTGTAACGGTGTCCAGAGTTCGCCGGACGCCATCCGGTGCAGACGATAGGCGGCTTCACCGAAGCGCGTGAGCAGTCCGCCGACCGGAAGGGCGAGGAATGCGCCGACGGTTGTCACGCCCAGTTTCGCAAGCGTATCCCGAAGATCCGGATCGATCTCCAGATACTCGAGTTGAACCCGCCGCGCGGCAGCGCGTTCATCAGCAGGATTGTCGAATACCACCGGTTTGATCAGCCTCGCCGCCGATGTCCCATCGTGCGCTCTGGTTACGGCATAGGTGCCAAAGCGTGTGAAGCCCACCATTACCGTCGCGCGAAAGCCTGTACCGTTCAGATCGGTAACAATCAGCCGCGCCCATACTTCATACGACGGGTAGAGGCGAGTAAGCCCGGTTCCGTTGAGCCAGAAGATGCCGGGCTCTTCAACGGACGGCTCGACCTCCGGCGTAAAGCGTCGGAGCTGTTCTATGATCGCCTGGACCGCCTCGTCGATCTCGGCAGGGGAGACCACGCCAGCCCGCAGGTCGGCCGCCAGCGAACAGCCGGCGGCGTAGCGGAGACCGGGACGCACACCGGCCTTGTGCGCCGCTGCATTCATGTAGCAGATGAAACCTTGCGGTCTATCTTCAGCAATGACGGCCACCGGATGGATCGCCCACTCGGGATGACGCCGGAGCAGAAGCTGCAAGGGGAGGGCAGGGAGGTTAACGCAGGCCAGCCGGTCCATGACAGATCTCCATGTGCCGCCAGGTCGGACCCCGGCGCTTGTCCTTGAGGACGGTGAGCTCGCACATAAATCGATCATCGGCAAGCCGCTCCCGTCGGGCGGTAACCCTGAGCGAGACGAGCGGGCCCAGCGACGGAGCCTCATCCTCTTTCGTCGTCAGGCAGAGGAGGGCGGTCTGATGTTTGCTTGCCAGCCCTACCAGACGGGTCTGAAGCGGGACGGGGAGATCAGGTTGGGCGCCTAAGTCGAGCACGACCAGACCGAAGGCGCCAAATCGGACGAGTTGATCTGCGGCGCGGGCCACGGCCCTGTTGTCAGGAACTCGAACGATCGTCAGGATGTCGAGATCGACCCCGCCCTCAGCCGCATCGGGCGGGTAAAAGAGGCTGTCGTCACGGGTGATCCAGACCACCGGTTCGTTCTGCTGCTGCGCCTGCAACACCAATCCAAGGGCCAGCGTAAGCGGGGCTGTCGCTCCCTCACCCGAGATCTCCACCATCCGTCCGGCAACCTGCTCAAGGCTCCATCCATCCCCTTGTTCGCTGGTCGCCCTTCGCGACGAAAGGGCATAGCTACTATACGATTTGTTACTATACATATGACTAATACTATGAGCTAAAAAAATAGCTCATCCATTAGTAGTTACCGCGAGCACGCAGAGGTTGGCTTGCAGGGCGAAGTCTCCGGTATCGTATGCCCTGGTATCTCATCCCACGTCCTGCCGTCCAGGAGGCGACCGGCGCGCTTCTTGTTCGTGCCGCCCCATTGCTTGAAGAAAAAGGGGACGCCGGCCTGACGGCATGCCTCCAAGATCTCGACGACCCATGATCGCTCCATCGGACGCGCTCCCGGTCCTGATTCGCCCCCGACAATGACCCAATCAATGCCGCGCAGGTCCACAGCGCCAAGCGACTCCAGCAGCGGCTCAAACGAGATGAACTTCATGGCTGCGGAAGTGCGTCGGAGGTGATCGATCCGATATAGATACGGCTTGGCCTCAACGCTGACACCCATCCAGATGTTGTCTGCCCACAGCAGCAACGGGGCCAACTGCTGGAGCCGCTCGGCTCGCTTGGTGAGCACCTGGAATTGATGCCAGTGCGCCTCCTGCATCACCTCAAACACCCGGGCGATGTACTCGACAGGTACCTCCTCGTGGAAGAGATCGCTCATCGAATTGACGAAGACCCGATGGGGCCGCTTCCAACTGAATGGAAGCCGGAGCATCTGCTCCTGAAGCGTCACCTCGAAGTCGTTTCGGTAGTTGTAGTTGCCCATGGCCTGCAGGCGATGCGCCAGCCGCTCCGCGTAGCAGTGTTGGCATCCTGGGCTGATCTTCGTGCAACCTGTCACAGGATTCCAGGTCGCGTCGGTCCACTCAATGCTCGTGCCTTGAGCCATAGCCCACCTCTTACAACAGACCAAGTCGAGATATGTGGCAGAGATTCGTCAATGTTTCCGCTCTCGATACGATTTCAGGTCCGCTTCGGTGACTTCCTCTCCAGGCACGAGGCGGTAATGTTTCTCAGAGACAATGGCAACCCCTTCTTTACTTTGTTCAAACTCAAAGAGGGCAATCAAATCGCCTTCCATAAATTGAGCGCCGATCGACCGACAGATCAAGTGCTGAAACTTGCTCGCACACATTGCCATATCTTGCTCGATTTGGACGACACTCAGGCGGTCATTCCCGCCTTTTGCCTGCACAGGAAACACATAGTGGACACCTTTTTTGTCAACGCCTATATAGATTTCATCGGTCTCGATCTGACCAAGTTGGGGAACTGTTGTTCGGAGATGGTTCTGCAGTGAATAACACGCCACGCCGGTAAAAATATCAATCAGTCGATTGTACCGCAGCTTGGCCAAGAGGGCCTGTTCATCGCTCAGGGCGTACATGGCGATTACGCCTGGCGTTGCGTCGGGCACTTTGGTCTGAGCCATCATTATGTTTGGTTGGATGATAGCCTTCGCAATAGCGACAAAACAGTACTTCGCCGATCCGGCCGGCCGGATGATCCATTCCTTCCCTTGCGGAGCCTTCGCGCGAATAGACTCAGGTAAGGTTGTACGGTATCGGAAGCTGTAGATGATGTCGCCAAGGTTCTTTGGCAGCCCGATACCCAGTCTCTTGGCTACGCGGACCAGATCATCCCTTTCAAACGGTACTTCTATCGCGCCAGGCCTGAAGCGGGAATGGAAGAGTTTCTCAATAATCTGCGAATATCGGTTGGTTTCGGCCATTCGATTCACCTTTTGGCTTCAATGAGTTTTACGCCTGCATGCTGATGGTGACTTCTGGGGCCAGGCCAGCGCAGTATCACCACCTCTTCACGCAGTTGATCCCTCGTTGCGGTCGCCAAACGGGTGCGAAACAATTCTATATTCTCGACTTGATAACCCAGCGATTCAGCGATATCCGCCAACAATTGCCCCGTCCGGATCATGACTCGCAGATAAGAGGCTTGGTCTCCGACCACGTATGCCAATCGCGCGCCTGTACGCAGTACGGTGCGTAATTCCGCAAGATGACGTGCCATGCCACCGAAATACAGCTTCGTGACTTTGTGGTACTGGCGTTCGAATCCCGATGTTTTTCCAAGCTCGATTCTGCGCTTTTCGATTGCCTCCGCAATGCGCTGGATTTCATCCTGATCAGCGATCCACTTATCGTCGTCGTCCCCCTTGTACACTCCACGTGTATTGGAACGGACTAAGCCTTGCTTCAAGGCCTGGAGATCATCCTTGCTACTGACGAAACCTAGCAATACCGACTCGAGGCGAGTTGTCCTGGTGTAATCCTTTTCATTAGGATACGGTGGCGAAGTAATGACGGCATCGATTGTAACACTGGATAGGATCTGTGAAATCTGACGGGCGTCCCCATTATAGACCGTCGCGGGCGCACTATTCGTCTCGCGCAAACATCGAAGGTCAGCGGCAACCGATTCGACAGTAGCCAGCCACGGCGCGACAACGGGGCTATCGGGCTTAGCAGGACCAACACCGACTTCCGGGCCAAAATGGAGATTGCTGATCACATTGACAAGCGTTTTGCCTAGCGCCAACAGCTCATGATTTCGGTACCGGTCGTCGCGGATTTGGTCGAGGCACTCGATCAGAACAAGTGTTTTATGTAAGGGGAGAGGGCTGATCGAATTTGCCAGGAGAAGTTTTTCTTTCTCCGGCGGAAGTTTCCGCAGGACTTCCGCACAGCCGGGGCCGGTTTTACGAGTCTGCCTGAACAGGGGTAGGGGAGACTGATCGTCGAATCCCTCCGAGTCAAGTTTTTCGCTCGCCAACTCAGCCACTTCTCTGGCGTGCTTCAGAAGCCCGTCGGGGTCAGGCGACCAATCCGTCTTCACTGTGCTTGCAAAATAGGCAAATGGATTCGCCTCCACTCCGACGCTCGGAATATCGAGTTTCTTGCATTCTACAATTGTCGTGCCTGTCCCGCAGAATGGATCGAGAACCATGGAATCTCGGCCCATGCCGAACCGGTGTAGATAGTCGCGCACCAGGTGGGGTGGAAACGAAAGGACGAACCGATACCAGTCATGCGCGACTCGATCCTCGACCGAAAGCCTGTTCTGAGTGCCGTTTGTAGAGCGTATGTGTGTTTGGAGATCTTGTTTCATGGTTATACCAGATCTACTCGGAAGGTCGTAAGATCTTAGAATTGTATCACACGCTTTTCGACCGCCGTTGGGATTTGATATTGAGCAAGGGGAGCAGGATTTCTCGCCAGTCTTCGACGGATCCCATCACCCCGGCGATTTCAAGCGTCCCGTCTCCGTAATAGATTTCGAATCGCTGGTCGCAGCAGCCGCACTTGATCAGATAGCGAGGACTACGTTTGCCGACCGCCTTCCGATGAAATACCCTGATCTGCCAGGTTCCCTCCGGCCTGCTTTGCGCCATGGCTTTGGATCGCTTTATGATCTTCATCAAGTTATCTCACAGCTTTCGAAAGACGCCGATGACCTTCCCTAATATCTTGACGCGCTCTCCGTTCTCGATCCGAATGGGCGTGAACTGCTCGTTCTCTGGCTTGAGGATGACCGTCGCGCCATCGAGCTGGAAGCGTTTAACCGTCACTTCATCCTCGACCATGGCTACGACGATCTCGCCGGGATGAGCCTCCGGCTGCGCCGTCACCAGTACGAGGTCGCCGTCAAAGATGCGGGCATCGCGCATGCTGTCGCCATGAACTTTCAGGAGGAAGGTCTTTCCGCTACCGGTCCATTCTCGGGGAAGCGGGTAGCTGGCCTCGACGTGCTCGTCGGACAGGACCGGTCTACCGGCCGTCACCCGGCCGAGCAGGGGAGTAAGGGAGGCGCGTTGTTCCCGGCGCAGGTCGATGGCCCGAGCCCGCTTGGGCGTGCGCGTGAGATGGCCGGCCCGTTCCAGCCGTTCGAGATGATACTGAACGCCGCGGATATAAATCTTCACGTGCTTGGCGATCTCGCGCTGCGTCGGGGGGGCGCCATGCCGGGCCTTATAGTTGGCAATGAAGTTCAGGATCTGCCGCTGCCGGTCGGTCAGTGCCATCGAGTCTCCCTGGTTATCCCCCTCTCAATTGTCTCTACTGTTAGTATTATACATTAGACTACTACGTCAAGAAAAAATTAAAGAGGCTCAGCTCTTCTCGCCGACCTGTAACTCCTTGATCAGGCGGGAGAGGTAGGTACGCTGCAGGCCGAGGGCGCTTGCGGCCTTCGATTGATTGCCACCCGAGCGGTAGAGGGCTTCCCGGATAAGCTGTCGCTTGTGTGCCGTCACAGCCTCATGGAAACTGCGAGGAACGTCTGGGGTAGGCGGGTCGGCTGAACCGGTGAGAACACCTGGCGCAAGGTCCTCCGATGTGATCCGATCGTGGGCGCTCAAGACTACGGCGCGCTCGATGATGTTCGCCAGCTCCCGTACGTTACCCGGCCAGTAATAGCACTGCAGCAACTCCCACGCATCAGGCGTGATCTCCTTGATTCGCTTGCCCAAGTTGCTGCTGTATCGGGCCAGGAAGTAATTGGTCAGCGGGACGATGTCTTCCGGGCGCTCTCGGAGCGGTGGAAGCGAGACGCTGACAACATTGAGTCGGAAGAAGAGATCCTCTCGGAACAACCCCTCGCGGACCAATTTATCCAGGCGTCGGTTGGTGGCCGCTACAAAGCGGAGATCGACCCGTATCGGCTTGATCCCGCCGACCCGCTCAAACTCGTGCTCTTGCAGGACGCGGAGTAGCTTCGCCTGCAGGCGCGGCTTCAGGTCGCCGATCTCGTCAAGGAAGGCGGTGCCCCCGTCGGCTAACTCCAACTTTCCGCACTTGCGCTGATGGGCGCCCGTAAAGGCGCCGCGCTCGTGTCCGAACAGCTCGCTTTCCAGCAGTTCTTCAGATAATGCGACGCAATTGACGACGACGAAAGGCTTGTCACGTCGCGGACTCCAGTGGTGAATGGCCTTCGCGAATACCTCTTTTCCGGTTCCGGTCTCCCCCAGCAGGAGGATCGTCGAACTGCTGGCCGCCGCCCGTCTGACGACTTCGATGGCATTCCGAATCTTTTCACTGTGTCCGATAATCGGCTGCTCTTGTCTCCTGATCTCGCCGGCCAGCAAGAGATTCTGTCGTTTCAGTCCCTCCCGCTCCAATGCCTTTCCAATGACGACCTCCAGATGTCCCGGACTGAACGGCTTGGTGAGGAAGTCGTACGCGCCGGCCCGCATCGCCTCCACCGCTTTTTCAATGGTGCCATACGCCGTCATGACGACGGTTGTCGTGTCGAGCCCCTCATCGTGGATTGCCTTTAGCACATCGAGGCCGCTCTTCTTCGGCATCATAAGGTCCAGGAGGGTGATCGTCGGCGACTCCATCCTCAGTAGCGCCAGCGCCTGTTCACCGTCCGATGCCTCCACAACCTGGAATCTCATGGCCTTCAACCGGTCACGCATCACCTCCCGGATGTCCGGATCATCATCCACGATCAGGATCTTTGTGCCGGATGCGCTCATGCGGTCTGCTCCGCGTTATCAAGGGTCACCGGTTTATGGGACGTTGCAGAGGGTCGCCGTGGTAGGGTGAAAACAAACGCGCTCCCTCGACCGACTTGACTCTTGGCCCAGATGCATCCTCCCTGGAGCTCGACGAGGCTCTTGGCGATAGAGAGCCCCAGACCAGTCCCTTTCGCCTTCGCCTGTCTCCCAAGCTGGACTTGATAGAACTTATCAAAGATATGAGGTAGGTCCTCAGTCGGAATCCCTTCGCCGGTATCGGTTACGGCAATTTCGACCCGCTCGTCTGCACTCTTCACCTGCCGCGCGGTCACTGTGATCTGCCCGCCGTTCGGTGTGAACTTGATGGCATTGCCGATGAGGTTCATCAGAATCTGAGTCACCTTGTCGCCGTCTGCATAGGCGATCAATGGATCCTCCAAACCGATAAGTTGGAGTCGCAGACCCTTTTCCGTCGCTATCGGTCGAAGTGCATCCAGCACCTCACCGACAAGACCTGAGACAGAGAAAAGGGCAGGGGTGAGTTGGACCCGGCCTTCTTCGATCCGCGCCAAGTCAAGCAGATCATTAATCAGCCGAACGAGTTGATCGGTATTGGCCTGCACGCGCAGCAGGTACCGTTGTTGGGGCTCGCTCAGCGGCCCCGTGATCTGGTCCAACATGTTGTCGACCGAGCCCTTGATGGCGGTCAGCGGGGTGCGCAACTCGTGGGACACGTTAAGCAGGAAATCGGATTTTGCCCGGTCCAGTTCCCGCAGTCGACGATGCGACGCCTCCAGTGCCTGATTCATCTCTGACAGCTCCCTGGTCCTTTGCGCGATCTTATCCTCCAGACCGATGTTCAGCGCCTCGATCTCGTGATAGGCCGAGGCGTGATCGATGGCCATGGCGGCCTGTCGCGCCACGCCGTCCATAAGTCGAAGCTGCTCCGGTGTGCAGGCGTGAGATTTCTCCCACCAGACCAGGAAGAGGCCCCCAATCAGCTTCTCTTTGGCAATCATCGGTGCGAAGAGGCAGGATCGGAACGCCAGAGTTCGGATGGCGGGATGCTCACAGCGCGGGTCGGTCGGGACGTCACTGGAGTAGACGGGAACCCGCCGATCGAACGCCTCGTGAACGATCGGCAATTCCCGCAGGGCGAGAGGAGTGTGCTGAAAGGGTTCCTGCACCCACTCCGGGAGGTTGTAACCGGCAAAGGGTCGGATAACTCCCTGCTCGGAATCAAGTAGGTAAGCCCCGGAGCTGTCAGCCTCAGCCGCCAGCGCCGCTTCTTTGGCCACGCGTAAAAGGGCTTCCTTCAGGTCCAGCGTCGAACTGGCGGATTGACTGACGGCCAGCAGCGTCTCACATTCGCGCAGCCGCTCCTGAGTCGTTTGAAACAGCTTCGCGTTCTCGATGGCCAAGGCAACCTGGCTGGCGATCGCGCTGGCCAGCGCAACCTGGGCATCGATAAAACGCTTACCATCAACCATCTGGTGCAGGACGAGGACGCCGATCACGTGGTTGTGGCGGATGAGCGGGACGGAAAGGAGCGCTTTCAGCCGAAATGTTTTGATCCATCGGATCGGAAGTAAATTGCCGGTCGCCGGGTCATCAAGGATAACAGGCTTCTGTTGTTCGATCGTCGCCATAATCGCGGGAATCTCTTCCTCCTTCCGAGTCCCCATCTGCGTAAACGCTTCCCAGAGCTCGTCTATCCGTTCCCCTGAGGCGACCTGCGCCATCATCGGCACCATCCGTTCGCCCGGCGCATCGCAGAGGAAGATCGAACAGACGTCGGCCCCGCACGCCGCCGCGGTGCGCTGGGCGATAATCTTCAGCAGTTCCCTGAGGTCAAGCGTGGAGGAGACCGCCTGCGCAATGTCCAGCAAGACAGCCGGCGTGTCAGGCGCATGAAAAGGGGTGCAGGAGGACGCAATGTTCATGCCCGCAAGGCTACCACATAATCGAACGATTTGTCAGCCATGATGTGCTTTGAGGCAAGTTGTCGGGCCTTTCAGAGAAATCTGCCGAAAAAACGCCGCGAGGAGGGCCTGAGTATAGGCATCCGCGCCGTCGTTCACCTATTGCTGATGCCGGCTTTAACCGCGATTTGAATCTATCAGGGTTTATTCCCCGCGGCTTGCCGCGAGTTCGTCATACCGGCGGACGCCGGTATCCAGAGGGTCCGACTGGCGTGTTCGAGCGTCGTTACGATGTAACATGAGCTCACCTCCAGTGTCATAGTGTTCGGCCTGGCGCGGTCGGGATGCCAATATGACTCATTCTTCACTCTTCCTTTTCACCGGTATCACGTTGCCTTGGATATCTTGTAGTCGGACCGATTTGACCTTTTGCTGCTCGTCATAGGTAACGACGGCGTTCATTTTGGTTCCGCTGTATCTCGACTCAATCGCACTACCGACTTGGTCCCACAGCCCCCAGGTAACGAGATCCGCACCAAGGTGCCACCAGATCCTCGCAACTCTATTGAGTCCGGAATACCCCTGAGTAAATTGAAAGATCTCGATGTCGAATCCCTGGGCGTCTTTGTCGCTCGAGACAGGGCTCCCCAGTTCCGCCCGAACAAGAGACTGATCAGACCCTTCACTTAGCACCTCAAGATTTACGCGTCCGGGCTGGTTAGCGGCCATGATGGCGCTACACGAAGACATAAGCATACCGGCAACAACCAACGCGGCGATCTTGGCAATAGACATTGTTGATCCCTCCCTGGTCAGGCAACCGATCGATTACCTGGCGCCGTCTTCCCGATTCGCGCGGCTCGATATAGGCGTCCAGCGAGTCCAATGGTTGCGAACGATTACAAAGGGCAGAAATGTATGATTGCCAAAGAGCCTCCCCCTGCTGTTCATCATCAGTGACCCATCTTCGCTCCGACTGAACGTTCGACTCTCCGATGCAAATAAGTTGGAAATGATAATGATAAGCCACTCGGTACGGCTTCTCAGTTGAAGCCCATTCGGGCCGCAACTAAAATCGCCTTTATCCATAGAGAGAATCTCCCCCCACAGCATGATCCGATCGTTCCCCTCCCCACTCCAAACGACAACCTTGAGCATATCCGGGGTGGGGTGCGCGATCTCGATATGCGTTGCGTTGTCTATCAAATGCCGCAGGTCTTGGGGGATGGGTTTTTTGCTTCTGGGCAGCTCCTTGCTCAGCAAATTGTAGATCAACGAATTACCTACCCATTCCCATCCAAGGTGAACACGAGGCTCTGGTTCCCCCTCACCATACTCCTTGTAGACCCCGGCGATCGTCGGGCAAGCTTGATCTGAATGCTGAAGCTTTGGCGCCCAGGCGGCAGGATATTCGACTGTACTTACGCAGGAGGCAAGCGCGAGCGGTGCAGCCAACCAAATCCAGAGCGCGAATCGGGACGTGGTGCGTTTGTCTTTGTGAACCGGCAATACGTACATTCTTTACCTCCAATGGTGTCCTGTGTAAGGAGCGCGTGATCCAGGTTCTCGTGTTTCTCTGAAAAGTTGAACTTTTCGCACGATTCCCAATCTCTACTAACCCCCGATAAGCAGGAACCTTGCCAATCAGTGGGACTGTTGGGCTGCATCAGAGAGCGGGGTATCGGCTGCCGTCGTGGTGCGTAGTTAGGAGGGATGGGCGCGAGCCAGCGTAGCCGACCAGCCAGCCCGCTCTGTTACACAAGTAGATACGGACTGAATGAATTTGGATAACGGGTTACTGAAGCGAGCGAAGATTAGCAGATAGGTGTGTTGGTCCTGCGGTAGATCGAGGCTTCTCCAATCTTGAGACTGTAGGTTGTCTGAATAGATAGACGCTCATACGTAAAGGATACAGCCTCAGGCGTTGTGAGAAATACTCGTAATTTGTAACTCTGCATCGATAAAGGAACTGTTGAAAATCGTGCCGTTGGCCTCCCGTTTGCGTTAAAGATCGGTGAGCATAGCGATGGTAAGTCGCACAATCGGAGATTGAAGGTGGATTGCGAAAAGGGGGAGGTCAAAGTGAAAGCGCGTGAGGTGTTCGGTACATTGCAGTGGGGTAGTCGGGGGAAGCCGAGGCGTCACCCGCTGACCGCGGCTATCCTTGCGCTGACCATGATCGTACCGGTCGGCTGCACCGGCAGCGGAACCGGCGGCAATTTCGTCAGGATGTCCACCCATGATATTTGGCCAAATGCGCCTAAAGAGGTCGTTCCGGCGCCTCCTACGGAGGCCATCCATTTGAAATCCGGTAAGGTGGCCGTCACGTCCGGACGCTTCGACCCAAAGTTCGATATTGAGGGTGGTCCGGTGGCTGTTGTCTCCGGACGGTTCGCTCCGGAGTTCGAGATTGTGGACGGTTCCAAGAAGGGTGGAGTTCGGGGGGCCGCAAAAGGGGCAGTGGAAGGAGTCTCCGAATCACTGAAGCTCCTTGGGCTCGTGCTGTCCGTTCCCGGGGGCATTTTTCTTGCGCCTATTCCCATCGTTCTGATGCCAGTGGCTTTAGTGGGGGGCGCCATCGAAGGAGCGATTCCAACGCGTGCCGTCAAGGCTGAGGAACGAGACCTCGCTCAGATGGTTGCGGATCCGAAGATTCAGGACGACCTACGGGATCGCGTGGTCGCCCTCAGCCTCACCAAGACGCCCTATACCTTAAGGGGATTGGCCGACCAGGGTCCAGGCGCTCCTGGCGAACAGCCCGACTATCGTCCGCTGTCACGGAAGGGGATTCACGTGGTACTTGAATTGGTTCTAGAGCGTGTGGTGCTCCAAAGGAGCGGTTCGTGGGATGCTGACTATCGGTACCTCGAAATGGTCGTAGTCGTGAGCTGGCGGTTGGTCCACGCAGTTGACAATAGAGAAATCCGCACGAAATCGCTCACCTTCAGCCAGTTAAGACCTCTATCGCACTGGACCGACAACCCAGAACGCGTGCGAGATTCGCTCAATGAAGCTCACGCAGACATCGCGGAGAAAACCGTACAGGAACTTTTCCTTCGCCCGGAATCGAACTGAGACTGACGCCTATATTTTTACAGCCACACGAACTGCGCCTCTTTATCGAGCGACCTGAACTCGGGATCAGCAGTATACGGATCGGCTTTCCTTTGGGTTACTAACGCCGCTCCAAAACAGTCGGCGAGCGACTTTGCTCTGGTCGCCTTGATTTCCGCAGCTGATTCGGCGAGTGGTGGTCCACCGGAAACACTTTAAGTAGAAGTCCGAGGAGTTTCTGCCGGATCTCAACTCGGAACCACCTTCTCGGTCAATGTGACCACCAGTCTTTGGCGCGTTGCCGCTGGAGTGTGCGAGCGTCGTTAGTGCACAAGCAGATACACGATGAATGAATTTAGATAACGGGTCGTTCAGAGAGGCTCGGGTCGGCGCCGTGATGCAATAGCCAAAGCGTAAGGTAAAGCAATCGGACGACCGCAGATCCGGATAGGCCCAGTGGGTAAATCTGAAGCTAGAAGGAAATATCGTCCCTCAGGCAAAGCTCGGAGCGATATCCGCTCAGCCGGAAAAGTCGGCAAGCAGCGCCCTGGCGCAGGCTTCGGCGGCTTCATTGAGCTTCTCCGTGAGCAGCGTCGCATCGTTCGCAGTCCACTCCTCCAGGGTATACGATTGCGTGCCGACAAACGCTTCCGGTATGGATAACAGCTCGGAGGTGTCGCTGGTGGTATATGGTGTGCCCCCTGCCGTCGCGTAGCAGATCCCTTGCCACATGATCTTCGAATCCTCCGAGCGCAGGAGTTGCGCCACCGCCTCAGGTTTCCGCTCACCCCGATACTTCGACGCCTCTAACTGCAGAAGCCTGGCTTGAACCGCATAGCGAAGCTGATATTGGTGCGTCGTCAATGGATTCACGGTAATAGAGGATAACATCCATGACGAGGTCATGAAATCGAGCGCAATGACCGAACCGAAGGAATCAGCAAGCTGATGTGGGTTGTAGGCGGCGACGGGCTGACTGACGACACGAAGACGCGTGAACCCCAACTTGCTGCGCAGCTCATATTCAAAACGCGCCTTGGCCCCAAGTGCGGGGTCTGCAACGGAGTACCTTGTTCTGATCTGTTCTCCCTCGCGTTTCGCCTCTTCCCGGCGGCGCTCGACCGCTATGAGAGCAAACGGATAGCCAAGGCCCTCCCAAAACGGAGCCAGATAGTCGGTTTTCCAAATTCGGAAGGGCTGCGGCGTCTGTTGGTGTATTAGCACAATTTCCGGCTGATCCCTCAACCATGCCATATCCTTGGCGGCAAGCGGTATCGGCTTGGCCGGTCCCGTAGTCGCGCAGCCGACGGCCGCCATGGTGAACAGTACGAAGAGGAGACGTTGTCGAGCGCCGTTACGTTGCAGCATGAAGCCACCTCCAATAGCAAGTTGGTAACTGTCGCATGCGACTGATCTCTGTGCGGCAATTTCGATACCGATCGCTCTCATTCTTCGCTCGTCGTGTCGTGCGGATCTTCAAACAAGATAGCTTTGCCGTCGGCATCTTGCAACTTGATGGATTTGACCTTCTGCTGCTCGTCATAGGTAACGACGGCGTTCATCTTGGTTCCGCTGAAATGCGACTCAATCGGTGTGCCGAAAATTTCCCATAGCCCTATACTGAACACATCTGCAGCCGCGTGCCAGACAAATCTTGCGGCCTTCGCGCCTCCGGAGTAGCCCTGCACAAATCGGTAGATGTCAACGTCGGACCCTTGATCGTCTTTGCCGGTCCAGACAGGGGTTCCGAACTCGACGCGAACGTTGGACTGAGGCGTCCCTTCCCTCAGTACCCCGAGATTCATGCGTCCAGGCTGATGCAGCGCCATGTAGGGACTGCATGAGGCTACCAGCATTCCACCCAGGATCAATAGCGCGATCTTCGCATTACGTATCATGGCTCCCCTCCCTCGTTCTTTCTCTCATTGTTATTGGCGGATTCTTCCACCCGCCCGCCTCATCGCCGAAAACAGCTCTGTCCCGCAGGCAGCCTCTCTCTTGACGTCAAAGCACGAACCCTGCCAATCAGTGAGACGCTTTCGCTGCGGTAAAGAGTAAAACGGCGGTTCCCGTGTTGGCGCGTGGTTAAGAGTGATGGGTGCGAGAGAGCGTGCGAAGAAGGGCGGTGTCCATTGTTGTACAGGGAGATACAGGATGAATGAATTTGGATAATGTTTCGTCGAGGCGTGCGAAGTGTGGCGACCGGCTGTGACGGGGCTAAGGGTAGAGCCAGGCTTCCCCGGTCTGGAAAAAAGTAAAGTTGTCTGAACAGATACATGCCCGCACCTGAAGGATACATCCCGAAACCCATAGGAACCTAATTGCACGTTCGTGACGCTGCGCCATTAACGGGTTTGGGACGATCCTGACCGCTGGCATGCCCTTTGCGTTAAGGATCAGTGAACGGAACGGAGAGGGCTAACAAGGATGGCCAGTAGTTGCGACAACGGGAGGTCAACATGAAACAGCTTCATCTGCTATGGAACCTGATGCGACGCTCCTTGGACGGTACCACGTGCGCAAGGAAGCCGATCCGTCATTCATTAATTGCGGGTATTCTTATTCCGTTGTTAGTTGTGGAGTCGGGCTCCGCTGGCGCGGGATTCGATGAGAGCTCCGCTCCTGTCCTTCGTCTATCATCAGCCCGAGAGACTTCTCAAGCGGTTGGGAAAGTGGCCGTCACGTCCGGTCGCTTCGCGCCGAGACTATTTGTCGATGGGCTCGACGTCGAAGCTGAAATGATAAGTGGAGGAACACTATCAGAAGGTACATTTCCCGATTCAAATAATGATCTAAAAGTGGCGGGAGAAATGATTGTTTGGCTTCCCGTCCTTTTCCTGCTCCTACCTGCTCTGCCGTTCTTTATTTTTGGTGTCTGGCTTACCGTGCCTACTGAGGCCACGGAGGCTGAGATGCGGGAGGTCAACGAACGACGGTTGACCGCCCGTAAGGTCATGGTGGCTCAGGGAATCAAGATGCAAGATGACTTCCGGGAACGAGTGGTCACCGTCGGCCGCACTAAGACGCCACCTGCATTTACGGTACTAACCGACTGGGGCCCAAGCGCCGCAGCCGAACGGCCTGACTACCGTGCCCTGAATCAGGAAGGCTTTGAAGGAGTACTGGAGGTGACAATAGAAGAGGTGTGTCTCTTTAGCGATGTGAATGGCAAGTCGCTTCTCTTTCTATGCATGACCGTGAACACACGGCTGATCCGCACTGCTGATAACGCCGAAATCTACGCGAAGTCGCGCGCCTACCTGAGCGATATGCGGATCTTGACGGAGTGGGTCGGCGGCCCGGACGGATTCCGAAATGAGCTCGATCGTATCTACGGGGAAATTGCTGACAAGATCGTGGATGACGTCTTTTCTCACATAAGATCGAACTGAGAACTGTACTTTCATTGGAGATTGTTGGAGGTTACGTTTCGTCCGTTAATATAACGCTGGAGGTATACCGATGGAACGCCTTAACAATGCGCAACTAGACTGGTTCCCGCTCATTGCAGTAATGGTTTTGCTGACGTCATGTGCAGGTGCAGGCCCAGGTGTCTCTAGACTACACCCTTTAATTCGTGAAAATGAGGGGATCCGGCGGGTGGTGCAGGTAGTCGCCACAGGGACTCGGCAAGAGATCATAGCAAAAGGGGGATACGACGTACTGACTGCGTCGGGAATCCACGATGCGAACGTACGTGATGGAAGCATAGCCGAGGGGAGGATTTCGGCAATATCAAAGGGCGGCATCTGGTTCTATGTCCCGCTAGGAATCGATGTCACGGTTGGAGACATCGTCGAGGTGGAGATGGGGAGGCAACCTGAGGACGGAAATCCAGGACGACCCAATATCGCAACGCAAGTTCGCCACAAGAGTTCGGAGGCAAAGGACCATTGCATATGGAATGCGCCACTAAGACAGGAGACGGCCGGACGCGTTCGATTTCACAGAAAAGGAAACCTGCTCCTTCCTGCGCCACCAATTTCCAGGGAACAGTGCCGAAACTGGAACGCGGAAGGGAAATTCACCAGCGGGCTATATTGCGACTGGATGGCACAGGAGGGATGGGTACGCAGGAACTCAGAATGGCTGAAACCCGCGTCACCAACCAGTGAGCCATGAGATTCAATGCGCTATCGAGTAACTCATGTCGGATCGCTAACGAGGGCGCGCTGTTGAACAGTAGGGTCAGTAACGTCCGAACGCGCGTACCACCCACCCAATACTTCTGCGCCGATCACCGAATGTAAAGAACTGGGCTTGGAGTGGATCGAGGCTTTCGCGATTCCGGGAAATTAAGGTTGTCTGAATTGATAGATATCCGCATTTGGACAATCATTGAGTCTGCTTGCTCCGGGAACAGCTGATACGATCGTCAAAATCAATGCGATCGCGCAACCTGTACAGGGTGTCGAGGTTTATGCTGAAGGTGTTGGCGCCGCCACTGATGTCACAATGAATATCTTTCGCTATTCTCCTCCTAATCGGGCCGTATTCGTCGCGCTCGCAGAAGCGTTGAAGTCACTGGCGACCGACCTCAAGAAGCAGCTCGACCCGCAGTCGCAATCCAAAGTCAGCCGACTTCACGGATTTGACAAACTCGTCCCCTTATGGCGAACACCTTCTCGGGATCTTCGTAAATGGATGAATGGTGAGGTCAGCTCAACACCGATGCTATCGGCAGGACGATTTGTGGCAGCATAATGGGGGACAGCGTCTGTTCCGACCCGACCGTTCGAACCTGCCGGTATCCTGTTGAGGTGGGATCCCGATAGACCTCGATGTGTCCATGCGGCAGGGCAACAAGCCAGACCTCGATGATTCCTGCTTGGGCGTATAGCGGCACCTTGACTTCACGATCGACCGCAAGAGAGGTCTCAGCCACCTCAACAACAAGCAGGATGGCCTCGGGACCAGGATGGGCTTCGGCGTAGAAGTCGGGTTTAGGTCTGGCTAACACCAGGTCGGGCTGAAGCTCTGTGTGACGGCTCACGCTGATCGGATTCTGGACTCGGACGATAGCGGCCTCTCCCACGTACTTGGAGAACAGCCGGTTCAGTCGATCGACGCAGGCGGCATGGCGGCTTCCAATAGGTGTCATCTCGATCAGGTCTCCCTCAACCAGCTCAACGCGGCTGTCCTCTGTCAAAATACGGGTCTCAGCCATCCGATGGAACTCCTCCACCGTAAAACTATGCTTTGTTAACTGAACCGCCATGTCGTGTTTCCCGTTTCGATGAGCGTCATTGAGGTCACTGTACCGATGAGTGCGCTCTTGCTCGGTGCAATCGACGATATGTCGTTATTATTGTAGGCAGCCGATGCCCCTGTCAATGTCTATTTGGAAGGTCGTCAGTGTCTCTCGACAGATACACGCCTGAACCTGAAGGATACAGCCTCAGACGTTGTGAGAAATAGTCGTAATTTGTAACTCTCTATCGATCAAGGACCTTTTGAACATCGCGATCGTTGGCCTCCCTTTTGCGTTAAGGATTGGTGAGCGTAGCGGAGGAAAGTCAACCAATCGGAGATTGAAGGTGGATTGCGAAAGGGGGGCCGAAATGAAAGCGCGTGCCACATTCCAAAGATTCGGATGGGGGGGTCAGGGAAGGCCGAGGCGTCACCCGCTGATCGCTGGCGTCCTCATCCTGGCCTTGGTCGCGCAGTTCGGCTGCGCCAGCAGCGGAACGGATAAGAGATCTGCTCTTATACTTCTTCAACCTCCACCCGGAGAGACTGCTCTAAAGGTGGCCGTCACGTCCGGACGCTTCACACCGACGTTCGGTATCATCAAAAGCGATACCCATTCTGTTAAGGAGCAGTTGCTCTTTGTGGCTCTCAGTCCTTTGATTGTGGTGTTAATGGTTCCCCTTTTTTTGCTGGTGCTTTACGAGGAGTCTGCTGTCGAGCGGGCTGAGCGGGCTGAGGTGGTCGCCAAGATCGAGAAACGAGAGGCGACTATCCACGAGATGGTCGCGGCTCAGCGGATTCAGGATGACCTCCTGGCCCGCGTGATCGTTATCGGTGGCAAAATAACGCCTCATGCCTTTATGGAATTAACCGACCGAGGTCCCAGCACTCCTGGCGACCACCCCGACTATCATCCACTTTTGCAGGAAGTTATTTATGCAGTGCTTGAGGTCGTGGTAGAAAGTGTGGCGCTCGATGGCATTAGCGATTTCGGGTGGGACTTTAGGCTGATCATGAGCGTCAACACGCGATTGGTCCGTACGGTCGATAATGCCGAAATCTATGTGAGGACACGCACCTACTATGGCAAGAGTTGGCGGACCATGGAGGAGTGGGTCGGTGATCCGGAGGGACTCCGAGATGAACTCAATCAAGCCTACGCGGACATCGCCGAGAAGACCGTAGAGGAGATTTTTCTTCGGCCGGAATCGAACTGAAGAGAGCGCACAATGTCTATCGTCAGGATTGCTGCATTGTTCGGTGTGGACATATTGTTGTCGTCGTGCGGCATATACATGGCTGCGAACCAGCCTGGGCGTAAAGATCTTGCGGTGCTTACCGGGGGGAGACCTCAGGCCACTGTGCAGGTGGAACTCGGGCAACCTGCCTGGAGCGGCAAAGACGCTCAAGGATTTAATGTCGAGGTCTTTCAATTTGTCTAGGGTTATTCCGGAGGTGCGAGAACGGCGAGGGCCTCTGGCATCCCCCTGCGGATACCTTCAGCGTAGGGCCGCGGGAAGCGATCGGGACCCATAATGAGTCGTGTTACAGCTTAAGCAATACCATCCCCTGCTCCATCATTGGTTACGGTGAACCACGCCATGACTCGGCTGTAGCCGTCAGGTGTGTCAGGGTAATTTATATGGCCGAATCGCTCTGGTGTAGGTTTTCCCACGGGCGCGTTATGAAGGCAGCAATCCAGACTCGCGCGATTTCCTGGATTCCGGCTCGCAGATTACCTCGAATTTCTCGCCATCATGCACGAGGACCCGTAATCCCGGAGACACTATGCCCGTTATTTCTTGAAGCGCAGAATCTCGGCGAGCGGGGTGCCTGTCAGCGGCTGGGGTCGATGGCCTGCCAGGGCGCCAACAAGGCAAAGCGGAGGAAACCATATACGGCTTAGCTCAGCTTATCTGCACTTATCTCAAGACGGATAATGCCCAGCCGATCAACATGAGCGGCCCACTTAATTGAAGGCGTTTAAATATTGCGTTCCATGTTCGCATGTCATATTGCGCCGGGTACCTGTGTAGGCAACAGGCAATCAAAAGCCAGTGTACCAGTATCGAAAGCAAAAGCACGACGGTACCGTCGCGATAACCCTGGACAGTCGTCAGAAGGGAAAGGGGGCTCAACAGCAAGAGGCCCACGCAAAGCCTGCCGGCAGCCTGCTTGCCTAAATATTGGACCAACCCTCTCATGCCTTGGCTGGCATCTTCGTCGTAATCCCGAAGTTGATTCGCGAGGTGTACGGCAAGCGTAAAAGGTATTGCAATGGGATAGATAACTAGCATCCCGGGTGTAAATTTGCCCAAGGAGACCCAGACCCAAAGGGGAACTGTGGGGTAAGCAATCGCATACGGCACCCAACTCAGCGCCGAGCGCTTGAGTCGCATACTGTACAGAATGCCCATCATGCCGCCAGCCGCAAGCACTAGCATCGCCGAGAGCCCAAGGGTCGCGCTTGCAGCCAGACCAAGTGCGAAACTGACGCAGGCTACCTGGCGCGCACGGCCTGCGCCAACCCGACCAGATGAAATTGCCCGGCTCGGGGTCAAGTCTTTTTTATCCTGTAAAAAGCCAGAGGGATAACCTCCGCGTCTCATGATGTTAGGCAGCCAGCTTCATCAGATCTGGGTCCTCCCACTCACTGTCGGGATGCTCGGCCATCTGCTCAAGCCGGTGCACAATGTGTGCCGGCATCCGCACCCCGCGCCAGCCCTCGGAGGCGTCGACGAGGACCGCGAACAGCAGCG
>CABIKM010000038.1 GCA_902196205.1 Candidatus Methylomirabilis lanthanidiphila
CCTTGTCGGGTAAGTTCCGACCTGCACGAATGGTGTAACGACTTGGCCGCTGTCTCAGCGAGTGGCTCGGTGAAATTGTAGTACCGGTGAAGATGCCGGTTACCCGCAGCTAGACGGAAAGACCCCGTGAACCTTTACTGTAGCTTGGCATTGGATTTTGGTGTAGTTTGTGTAGGATAGGTGGGAGGCTGTGAAGCGGGAGCGCTAGTTTCCGTGGAGCCATCCTTGAAATACCACCCTTTCTTCACTGGAATTCTAACCCGGACCTGTGAAGCCAGGTCGGGGACAATGTCAGGTGGGCAGTTTGACTGGGGCGGTCGCCTCCTAAAGCGTAACGGAGGCGCCCAAAGGTTCCCTCAGCACGGTCGGCAATCGTGCGTCGAGTGCAAAGGCATAAGGGAGCTTAACTGCGAGACCTACAAGTCAAGCAGGTGCGAAAGCAGGGCTTAGTGATCCGGTGGTCCCGAGTGGAAGGGCCATCGCTCAACGGATAAAAGGTACTCCGGGGATAACAGGCTTATCTCCCCCAAGAGTCCACATCGACGGGGAGGTTTGGCACCTCGATGTCGGCTCATCGCATCCTGGGGCTGAAGCAGGTCCCAAGGGTTGGGCTGTTCGCCCATTAAAGCGGTACGCGAGCTGGGTTTAGAACGTCGTGAGACAGTTCGGTCCCTATCTGCTGCGGGCGTAGGAGATTTGCGGGGATCTGTCCCTAGTACGAGAGGACCGGGATGGACGAACCTCTAGTGTGCCAGTTGTTCTGCCAAGGGCATCGCTGGGTAGCTATGTTCGGAAGGGATAAACGCTGAAAGCATCTAAGTGCGAAGCCCACCCCAAGATGAGATCTCCCGGGCGCAAGCCCCTAAAGACCCCTTGTAGATCACAAGGTTGATAGGCCAGATGTGTAAGCGCAGGAATGCGTTCAGCTTACTGGTACTAATCGGTCGTGCGGCTTGACCCCAATTTTATTTTTTCTCTGTATAGGAATTGCGGTGATGAAAAGGATCGCGTTACGAATCGTTGGCAGTGCTGCGGTCATTGTGGCCCTGAGCGCCTCAATGAAATGGATAGGGTGGCGGGAGGCAAGGGCGGACGCCAGGGAAGAAGTCGGATCGAGAGTAGTTACACACAAGGTAGACCTGAACACAGCGTCAGTGCGAGAGCTCGAACGGCTCCCAGGGATGGCACCTGAGGTTGTTGAGCGAGTGCGGCGAAATCGGCCGTATCGTACACTCGACGAATTGATTGCCCGAAAGGTATTAGGTCGGAAGGAGTTCGCGAGAATCAAAGAGCGAATTCGAGTGAGTTCGCCTCAAGCGAAGAACAGCGCGCCGTGACCGACGGACAGCGGCCAATGAAGAGAGACCTGGAAAGCTTGTAAGCATTCCTGGTGGCCATAGCGGAGGGGAAACACCCGTTCCCATCTCGAACACGGAAGTGAAGGCCTCCAGCGCCGATGGTACTGCGTGGGCAACTGCGCGGGAGAGTAGGTCGCCGCCAGGAGTTTTTTGAAAAGCCCACACGGAAGGCGCGTGCGGGCTTTTCATTTTTTGGGTGAACGCGTTAGGGCGTAATGAGCAGGCGAGGGAATTATGCAGAACGGGCGCGTGCGAGGGGCGAGACGCCGAGTATGGTAACAGGCAGCGCGATGTTATGGAGTCAGAAGAGGGGGAAACGACCGACGGTAGCGGGTTTAGCCACGGCATTGTGGGGAGTACTGCTTGCGGTGGCGCTCAGCTCCTCGGCGGCGGCTCCCGTGCGGGTGTATCTGGAGAAGAAGGAGCTGACGTTGAGTACTGTGATGATCCGTGGCGCCGAATATCTGTCGCTGAAGAGCCTCGGCAGGGCTGTAGGAAGTTCGGCAACTGGAGCGCCGACTCGGGGAGGCGCTAGGATGGCGCTTGGGGACTCCACGATGGTGCTGACCATGGGCTCTCCGGAAGTGCGAATCGGAAACAGCATCGTCGTGCTTTCCGAAACACCTCGACAGCTAAGGGAAAGCATGGTCGTACCGCTGGAACTGCTGCCGATTGCGCTCGGCGCGCGATATGGCGAAGACCACGTGAACTGGAATCCAGAAACCCGAGTCGCTAGAGTTGCCGAACGGGCTTACTCGCTGCGCCTCTTCCGATTTCGCACGTATCCTGATCATACCCGAGTAGTCCTGGAAGGAACGAGGCCTCATAATTTCGTGCTCAGGGAGGATGGCGCGTCTGGACGGGTGATGCTGGAGGTGAAGGGGGGAATCGTGAACCCCTCAATGCGAACAAGTCAGGTCTCGGATGGCTTAGTGGCTGCGATCGAAATTCGTCAACGTGGTAACGATAGCCAGGTGACCATCCAGGGGACAGGGCGTAGTTTACGGAGTAAGGTGTTTGCTTTGGAAGGGCCAGACCGGATTGTGGTCGATCTGTTTCCCTCCGAAAGGCAAGAGCGTCATTCGCTTCCGCCCGATACCGTCTCGAAGACGCCACGTGGACGAGCCGCGCAGTCAGGACTAGCGGGTCGAGCCATCGAGGCGACCGAGCTGGCTGGTGCGCTGTCGGTAGAGCCGCTTGTCAAGACGGTTGTGATCGATCCTGGCCATGGCGGAAGAGATGCTGGCGCCATCGGCCAGTCAGGTGCGAAGGAGAAAGATATTGTTCTGGATATCGGTCTTCGGTTGCAGCGACTGATCAGGGAGCAGCTTGGGATGAAGGTCATCATGACTCGTACTAAGGATATCTTTGTCCCACTCGAGAACCGGACGATGATTGCCAATCGACACCACGCTGATTTTTTTATCAGCTTGCATGTCAATGCAGCCCCAGGAAGTCGTGCAGTCGGGTTCGAGACCTATTTCTTGAGCCGTGAACCATCCGACCGCGGCGCAAAGGCGTCTGCCGTCAGAGAGAATACGGTTCTCAATCTTGAGGGAGTCGGTCAGGACGCACAGCGGGGCTTGAAGACTGTCCTGTGGGATTTGGCTCAAACGTTTTATGTAAAGGAATCAAGTGAGCTGGCGGAGTTACTCTTGAACGAGCTCGGGCAGAGCCTGAAGATGGAGAATCGTGGAATCAAGTCGGCTCCATTTTTTGTGCTGATCGGAGCGGCGATGCCGTCTGTCCTTGTAGAGGTGGCTTTTATCACGAACCCGGATGAAGAACAAAAACTTGAACAAGAGGCGTATCGACAACAGATCGCTGAAGCTTTGTTGGCCGGCATCGGCAAGTTCAGGACAAGATATGAAAAACGGGTCGGTTCGACGTCTGCGCCCATGCCGGTCGTCAGATGAGAACGGCGGCAATCTTCATCGCCTTAGTGGTCGTCATCGTCGGCGCGATCGCGCTGTGGGGTACAGGATCGGTGACGGGGAACAGGCCTGTCGCCCAGCGCACCGCCGTAAAGACCGAGAAGCCGGTATTTGAAGCTGGAACGAAGCGCGTCACGCTCTTCTTCTTGGGTCGCGGCGACTATTCCTTTCGTGAAGAGCACAGAGAGATAGAACGTGGGGCGACGACGGCAGAGGAGGCGAAGCGGACCTTGGCCGAGCTGGTAAGAGGACCTAACAGCGCCGACCTCGCGCCGACGGTTCCTCGTGAGGCGAAGCTGTATAATCTCTTTATTGATTCGTCCGGGACTGCGTACGTCAATTTCAATCAGGGGTTACGGGACGGTTTGTCGAGAGGCGGTCAAGAGGAACTCTACACGGTATTCTCCATTGTGAATACGCTCGCGTCGAACTTCGTTCAGATTGCGCGTGTACAGATTCTTGTGGAGGGAGCGGAGATTTCAACACTGGCGGGACATGTTGATACGCGCATGGCCTTACAACCGCAGTACGTGTTTTGAGGCGGCTGGCGGGCGATCGCGCGAAAGGAGAACCTGTGAGAAGTGACGGTCGAAGGATAGACGAGATCAGGCCGGTGAAGGTGGACCGCGGCTGTCTCAAGCATGCCGAGGGATCGCTGCTAATTGAGATCGGTGAGACCAGGGTCTTGTGTACAGCCACGGTGGAGGAGAAGGTTCCGCTATTCCTGCGGGCTACCGGCCAGGGGTGGGTCACTGCAGAGTACGGCATGCTCCCCCGCGCGACGAAGACGAGGACCCCTCGGGAATCGGTAACCGGAAGGGCGAGCGGCCGGACCTTTGAGATCCAGCGCCTCATTGGCCGATCGTTGCGAGCCGTGATCGACCTGACACGATTGGGTGAGCGCACGGTGCTGATCGATTGTGACGTGATTCAGGCTGACGGCGGGACTCGAACCACCGCCATCACAGGAGCCTTTGTGGCAATGGCCGATGCGCTGTCTCGACTTCAAGAGAACGACCAACTTCATGGACCACTGCTTAAGGATTTCGTAGCCGGCGTGAGCGTTGGGCATGTAAACGGGGAATTATTGCTGGACCTTAACTACGCCGAGGACTCCATGGCCGAGGTCGATATGAATATCGTCATGACAGGCTCCGGGAAATTTGTCGAGGTGCAGGGGACCGCCGAGGAGGTTCCCTTCAACAAGGTAGAGTTAGACCAGATGCTCGACCTGGCGACGCGAGGGATCGATCAGCTCGTGGGCCTTCAGCGTCAACTGCTGGGAGCTGAGATTAATGGTCTGAAGATGTAAAGATGCAGCTTGACATCAGGGGACAAGGTTTCTAGAATGCAGTTGATCGTGGCAACAGCCAATGCGGGAAAATTTCAAGAAATTGTGACCATCCTCAGCGACCTGAGGATTTCTTTTTTATCGCTCGCCTCACTTCATGGGTATAACCCGCCGGTTGAGGCTGGTAGGTCGTACGCTGAGAACGCTGCGGCTAAGGCGAAGGCCGTTGCAGCGTTCAGCGGCGACTGGGCTCTTGCGGACGATTCGGGTCTTGAGGTGGACGCCCTCGGGGGACAGCCCGGGATATACTCAAACCGTTACCTCGGCCCTACAGCGACGGATCGAGAGCGCAATCAGCGGATCCTCGAGTTGCTGGATGGGATACCGCTCTCACAGCGGGGAGCTCGTTTTCAGTGTGCGGTGGCCGTGGCTGGCCCTGGAGGAGAATTGACCCTTTCTCATGGGAGCTGCGACGGGATCATCTCCGAGGTGCCTAGCGGTCATAGCGGGTTCGGCTACGATTCCATCTTCACCGTTCCAGGATTCGACGCGACGATGGCGTCGCTTCCGACGGACGTTAAGAATCGAATCAGTCATCGTGCGCGGGCGCTTGAAAATGTCAAACCGTTGTTGCGACGCCTCGCGCTTGTTGCGGTGTGTAACTACTCAGGTGGACAGACCAAAGGCTGAAGATTGAAGACGTGGTGTAGACCCGAGTCATGCGTTATCATGCGACCTTCGGCCTTCAGCCTAAACCCCTAAGCGGTTACGCAAGACGATCCAGGACGGGGCGTGGCGCAGCCTGGTAGCGCACCTGCTTTGGGAGCAGGGAGTCGGAGGTTCAAATCCTCTCGCCCCGACCACAAGATAGGGTATAGGGTATAGGGTTCACAATCTGACAGTTCGTCGATTGGATTGCAGGTTGAGGAAGGGATTGCATTTTCTAACCCAACCCCCCAAACCCTAAACCCTGTGATCTATACTTGTGCGCCTGTAGCTCAGCCCGGACAGAGCAACGGCCTCCGGAGCCGTGTGTCGCCCGTTCAAATCGGGCCAGGCGCGCCAGAGAATAGCTGATAGCGTCCAGCTATCAGCGGCAGCATGGTGAGCGTAGCTCAATGGCAGAGCACTGGACTGTGGCTCCAGGGGTTGAGGGTTCGAGTCCCTTCGTTCACCCCATTAGTACAGCTATCAGCCATCAGCGGTCAGCGTTCAGGAAAGACCAGGCGATACGCGTTGCGTACCGCGCTGAAAGCTGATTGCTGACCGCTGTTTTTGTGCGCCCATAGCTCAGTTGGATAGAGCGCCGGACTTCGAATCCGTAGGTCGGGAGTTCGAGTCTCCCTGGGCGCGCCACGATAAGGCAGTGATGAGTGACGAGTGGTCAGTGATCAGTAACAACTTCGTTCCCTTCACTAATCACTATTCACTGGCCACTGTTTTTCCTGGCGCCCATAGCTCAGCCGGACAGAGCGGCTGCCTTCTAAGCAGTAGGTCGGGAGTTCGAGTCTCCCTGGGCGCGCCACTGTAACAGCCATCAGCCATCAGCGGTCAGCGTTCAGGGCACCTCTGAGACGCTTATCGTGGCTGGCTGATAGCTAATTGCTAATCGCTGTCTTGTGTGGGGCCGTTAGCTCAGTTGGTAGAGCAGCTGACTCTTAATCAGCGGGTCGTAGGTTCGAGTCCTACACGGCCCACCAATACAATACTGACGTATGAGCTGTGTTTGCTCCGGGTAATCATTGTGGTCGAGCGTGGCGGTGCTATAACTGGCGGGATATTGAGCTTGCAGTGAAAATCAGAGATGAATTGTCCGTCTGGCCATGGCGCGCTCCCACTTCGTCTCGAAATTCTCATCGAAGACGAGAGCTTCGTCGGCCGCGACAATCTCCCAGGCTCCTGCCTTGATTTCTGCCTCGAGCTGCCCGGCGGCCCAACCCGCGTAGCCCAGTGCGAAGAGGCTCTTGCGCGGACCGATCCCGGCGCCCATGGCGCGGAGAATCTCAGGCCGTGTCGTTACGGCGATCCCGTCTTTGACGATTTTGGTGCCATCGGTCTTATGGTCCGACGTATGCAAGACGAATCCCTGTCCCGGTTCGACCGGCCCTCCAAAGTGCACGCGGATCTTTCCTTTGACCCCCACACCATCTAACCCGGCTTGTTCCAGTAGTTCGGATAAAGACGCCTCCGCGATCGGCCTATTCACGATGAGACCCATCGCTCCAGTCGCGTTATGGTGTACGACATAGATCACGGAGCGGACGAATCGCGGGTCGCGCAGTTCTTCTCTGGCAACCAGAAGTTGCCCGGTGAGGGTGGCAGGTTGGGCGGCAACGGCTATCCCTGTTGTGATGCCTCGATGCGATTGACCCGATGTTAAGAGCCCCGCAATAGCCGCCAGACCCGCCAGATACCGCAGCATGGAGCCGCTCCTTCGGCGGGGTTCGGGACCGATTTTAGTAAGACGAGGTATGCTATTTTGTTCCCGCGGCAGTTCAACAATGTGAGGGCCGGGGCCTGCAGAAACAATCATTGGTCGTTCGCTCCGATCCGGCAGGCGCTCCATGTTCGTCGGCGAGTATAGCAGAAGCCCCGTAGTTTGCCTCGAACTTCTTCCATCATGAGGGTGCGTCGCAGTCAGCAGCCCTTAGGTCCACGTTGAGAATCCGGTCACGGGGCAGGGGATCCGCGACACACAAAGTCGATTCGCCGCGACGGGACCCGTAAGGCCTTCTCGAAGGATTTGGGGGAGCGAAGGATCAGTTAAGTTTATGAGAGCGGAGCGGGGAGGGCGGAGTGGCCCATGAGGTAGTGGTCAATGCCGCGGGCGGCGCTGCGGCCTTCGGCAATGGCCCAGACGATCAGGGACTGGCCGCGCTGCATATCGCCCGCGGTAAAGACGCCCGACACGCTGGTCATCCAGTTCTCATCCCGCCAGACGTTGCCGCGGTCGGTGAGCCTCACGCCGAACTCGCTCAGCAGTCCGTTGCGCTCAGGACCTACGAACCCCATCGCCAGCAGGACCAGGTCGACCTCTATCTCGAACTCGGTCCCCGGGACTGGCTTGAAACTCATCCGGCCGTTTTCTGTGGTCATCTCAACCCGATGGGCGTGCAGCTTCTTGACCTTTCCATCCTCTCCTGAGAAGCGGGTCGTCGAGACCGAGAACTCTCGAATGCCGCCCTCCGCATGAGCGGACGAGGTTCTGAAGATGACCGGCCACTGGGGCCAGGGGTTATCAGACGCGCGGGTATCGGGTGGCTGGGGGAGCAGCTCGAACTGGTGGACGGAGAGGGCGTCTTGTCGGTGGGCGGTCCCCAGGCAGTCGGCGCCGGTGTCGCCGCCGCCGATGATGACGACCCGCTTGCCGTTAGCGGTGATGAACATCTCGTCGGAGATCACGTCGCCTTGGCATCGCCGGTTCTGCAAGGTCAGGTACTCCATGGCGAAGTGGACGCCTCGCAGTTCGCGTCCGGGGATATTGAGATCGCGCGGCGCTGTGGCCCCCCCGGCAAGCAGAACGGCATCAAACTCTCGTCGCAACTCCTCAACAGGAACGTTGACGCCCACGTTCGCGTTGACCCGGAACTGGATCTCCTCTTTCTGAAGCTGGTCGAGCCGCCGGTCCAGGACCCGCTTTTCCAGTTTGAACTCCGGGATGCCGTAGCGCAGCAGGCCGCCGATCCGGTCGGCCCGCTCAAATACGGTCACCCAATGGCCGGCGCGGTTGAGCTGCTGGGCCGCCGCAAGCCCCGCAGGACCTGAGCCGATGACGGCCACCTTCTTGCCGGTTCGGATGGCGGGAGGCTCCGGCCTGATCCACCCTGCTTCAAAGGCGTGTTCGATGATGGCCAGCTCGATGGCCTTGATTGTGACCGGATCGTTGTTGATGCCGAGGACGCACGAGCCCTCGCAGGGGGCAGGGCAAGCGGTCCCGGTAAACTCCGGGAAGTTGTTTGTGGCATGCAAGCGCTCGATCGCGTCCCGCCACCGGTCGCGGTAGACCAGGTCGTTCCAGTCCGGGATGATATTGCCCAGCGGGCAACCCCGGTGGCAGAACGGGACGCCGCAATCCATGCAGCGTGCCCCCTGTTGCTTCAGTGCCTCCGTCGGCCACGGCAGCATGACCTGATGCCAGTCGCGGATCCGCTCCTCGACGGGCCGGTACGGCTGCTTCCCGCGATTAAATTCGATGAAGCCGGTTGGCTTACCCATGGGCGCCCACCATCACTGCCTGCTCCCAGGGAATCCCTTCGAGTTCAGCTCGCTTCAGCGCTTTCATTGCCCGTTTGTAGTCCTTGGGTATCACCTTGACGAACTTCGCCTCCATAGCTTCCCAATTCCCGAGGATCCGTTCCGCGACCGCGCTTCCGGTATAGTTCAGATGGCGGCGCAGCAGTGCCTGGACCTCCGTGATTTCCTCCTCGACATCCAACGCTTCAAGATCGACCATGCTGAGATTGCACCGGGTCTTGAAGTCGCCGGCTTCATCCAGGACGTAGGCTACGCCGCCAGACATTCCGGCGGCGAAGTTCCGTCCGGTGGAACCGATGACGACAACGAGGCCGCCGGTCATGTACTCACAGCCGTGGTCGCCGACACCCTCTACCACCGCATGAGCACCGCTGTTGCGTACTGCGAACCGCTCGCCCGCAACCCCACGGAGATAGATGTCACCCTTCGTCGCGCCATACAGCGCCACGTTGCCGATCAGGATATTCTCCTCAGGAACGAATGTCGCCTCGCGCGGTGGGAACACGATGATCTTGCCGCCGGACAGCCCCTTCCCCAGGTAGTCGTTAGAGTCGCCCTCCAGGGCCAGCGTGATACCCTTAGGGATGAAGGCGCCGAAGCTTTGGCCGGCCGACCCGGTAAAGTGGATCCGGATCGTGTCCTCGGGCAGGCCTTCGCCCCCGTAGCGGCGGGTCACCTCGGAGCCGAGGATGGTGCCGACCGTGCGGTTGACGTTCCGGATCGGCAGACGCAAGCCGACCGGCTCGCGCCGTTCGAGCGCGGGCCGGCAGAGCGGGACGATGGTGGTCATGTCGAGCGATTGCTCCAGGCCGTGGTCTTGCTCCCGCACCTTGCGGATGGCTACCTCTGGTCCTACCTCCGGTCGGTACAGGATCGACGAGTAGTCGAGCCCCCGAGCCTTCCAGTGGTCCACCGCTTTCTTCATTTCCAGCCTGTCCATGCGGCCGATCATCTCGTCCATGGTGCGGAATCCGAGCTGGGCCATCAGCTCGCGTACCTCTCGGGCGATGAAGCGGAAGAAGTTTTCGACGTATTCGGGCTTGCCGGAGAAGTTCTTCCGAAGCGCGGGATCCTGTGTGGCGACCCCGACCGGACAGGTGTTCAGGTGGCAGACGCGCATCATGATACAACCCATCACGACCAACGGTGCCGTGGAGAAACCGTACTCTTCGGCTCCAAGCAGGGCGGCGATGACCACGTCGCGTCCGGTTTTCATCTGACCATCGACCTGGACAGCGATCCGGTCCCGGAGCTTGTTCATCACGAGGACTTGCTGGGTCTCGGCCAGTCCCAGCTCCCATGGCAGACCCGCGTGCTTGATGGAGCTGAGCGGGGAGGCGCCGGTCCCGCCATCGAAGCCGGAGATCAGGACGACATCAGAAAAGGCCTTCGCCACCCCTGCCGCAATCGTGCCGACTCCGACTTCAGCGACAAGTTTCACGTGAATTCGGGCAGTTGGGTTACTATTCTTCAAGTCATGAATGAGCTGTTTGAGATCCTCGATGGAGTAGATGTCGTGGTGCGGAGGCGGTGAGATCAGCCCTACGCCAGGGGTCGAGTGCCGCACCTTCGCAATCCATGGATAGACCTTGGCGCCGGGGAGTTGTCCGCCCTCGCCGGGCTTGCTGCCCTGCGCCATTTTGATTTGAATATCTGTGGCGTTGACCAGATACTCGCTGGTGACACCGAAGCGGCCTGACGCCACCTGCTTAATGGCGCTTCGGCGCCAGTCGCCGTTCGGGTCAGGGGTGAAGCGCGTCGGATCTTCGCCCCCCTCGCCGGTATTCGACCTGGCGCCCAGCCGGTTCATGGCGATCGCAAGGGTCTCGTGCGCCTCCTGGCTGATTGAGCCGTACGACATCGCCCCCGTCGCAAAGCGCTTGACGATTGCCTCTACCGGCTCGACCTCCTCCAGCGGAATCGGTTGGTCGGCAAACTTGAGGTCGAACAGGCCTCGGAGCGTACAGAGATTATGATCGTGGTTGTTGATCTGCTCCGTATACTCCTTGAAGATTGTGTACTGGCCGGTCCGGGTAGAGTACTGAAGTCTGGAGATCGTCTCGGGGTTGAAGAGATGCGCCTCGCCGTCGCGCCGCCACTGATATTCACCGCCCCATTCAAGCTCAGGCTGGCCGACGGGTCGGTCCGGGAAGGCGCGGCGATGCCGGAGGAAGACCTCCTCTGCGACGACATCGATGCCGATGCCGCCGATCCGGGATGCCGTCCAGGTGAAACATCGATCGACAAACGTCTTGTCCAGGCCGATCGCCTCGAAGATCTGAGCGCCGCGATACGACTGGATCGTCGAGATCCCCATCTTGGAGATCACCTTCAGCACGCCTTTGTTCAGCGCCTTGATGTAGTGCTTGACGGCCTTCTTGTGGTCAAGCCCAGGCAGCAGCCCTTCATGGATCATGTCGTCAAGGGTCTCGAAGGCGAGGTATGGGTTGATGGCGCCGGCTCCGTAGCCGATCAGCAGCGCCGCGTGGTGTGTCTCCCGAGGCTCACCGCTCTCGATGATGAGTCCAACGCGCGTTCGGGTTCCCTCCCGGACCAGGTGATGGTGGACGCCGGCTGTCGCCAGGAGGGCCGGAATCGGCGCCAGTTCCTTACACACGCCCCGGTCGGAGAGGATGATAAGGGTGTAGCCGTCGGCGATAGCCTGGCTCGCCTTTCGGCACAGCTCCTGCAGCGCCAGTTCCAAGCCTTGGCCGCCTTCGGCCGCCGGGAAGAGCATCGGCAGCGTGATCGACTTAAAGCCGGGCAGATCGACATAGCGGATTCGCGCCAGCTCCTCGTTGTCCAGGACCGGCGTCTTCAGTTTGATCTGTCGGCAACTCTCAGCTTCCGGCTTGAGCAGGTTGCGCTCAGGGCCGATAGTCGTTGCCATCTGGGTGACCAGCTCCTCGCGGATCGCGTCCAGCGGCGGATTGGTCACTTGAGCGAAGAGCTGCTGAAAATAATCGTACAGCAGGCGAGGGCGGTTGGAAAGGACGGCAAGCGCCGCGTCGTTCCCCATCGAGCCGACCGGCTCCTCACCCTTCAACGCCATCGGACTCAGCAATAGACGCAGATCCTCATGGGTATAACCGAAGAGTTGCTGCCGCTGCAGCACGGTCTCGTGATCCGGCTCATGGACGTGTGGAGGCGCCGGGAGTTCCTCGAGCGGGACCAGGTGCTGCTGTAGCCACTCCCGGTACGGGTGCTCGGTGGCAAAGGCATGCTTCAGCTCTGCGTCGTCGATGATCCGGCCCTGGGCCGTATCCACCAGGAAGATTCGGCCGGGGTGCAGGCGCTCCTTGATCAGCACATTCTCGGGCGCGATATCCAATACCCCTACTTCAGAGGCCATGACCACCATGCCGTCCTTCGTGACGTAGTAGCGAGACGGGCGCAGTCCGTTCCGGTCCAGGACCGCTCCAATGACCGTCCCATCGGTAAAGGCAATCGAGGCCGGCCCGTCCCAGGGCTCTATGAGGCAGCCGTGGTACTCATAGAACGCCTTGCGCTCCTCGCTCATCGATTCATGGCCGCTCCAGGCCTCCGGAATCATCATGAGGATCGCGTGGGGTAGGGGGCGTCCGGCCATTACCAGAAACTCCAGAACGTTGTCGAAGACTGCCGAGTCGCTCCCACCCTCCAGCACGATGGGAAAGATCTTTTTCAGGTCCGGCAGCAGCTCGGACTCGCACAGCGACTCGCGGGCGCGCATCCAGTTGGTGTTGCCTCGCAGCGTATTGATCTCGCCGTTGTGCGCCATGTACCGGTACGGGTGGGCCAGCGGCCATGAGGGGAAGGTATTGGTGGAGAAGCGCTGGTGCACGAGCGCCAGCGCCGATTCGACCGCCGGATCCGTGATGTCCGGAAATGTTGCCTCGATCTGGTCCCCTATGAGCATCCCCTTGTACACCAGCGTGTTGGAGGAGAGACTTGGGATATAGAAGAGTCTTCGTTGCGGCAGGGCCGAACCGTAGACGACATGCTCAACCTGCTTGCGGATAATGTAGAGTGTCCGCTCGAATACCCGATTGTCCTGAATCGCAGGGTTACGGCCGATAAAGATCTGCTTAAAGACAGGCCTGGCGGCCTTGGCGCTGGGGCCGATCGGCGCGTCGTCGGTTGGTATATCCCGCCATCCCAGAAGCGTCTGCCCTTCCTCCAGGATAATCTCCTCGAAGGTCGCCTGACACTTGGCGGATTGTGACGGGTCAGTGGGAAGAAAGACCAATCCGGCGCCGTAGTATCGCGGGGCCGGCAAGGTAATTCCGATCTTTTCGCACTCGCGGGCAAGGAAGGCGTGTGGCATTTGAATGAGGATACCGGCCCCATCACCCGTGTTTGGCTCTGAGCCGGACGCGCCGCGGTGCAGGAGGTTCTTCAGCACCGTCAGTGACTGCTGGATGATGGCGTGGGACTTCCGACCTTTGATGTCCACCACGAAGCCCACGCCGCACGCGTCATGCTCGTAGGTGGGGTCGTACAGGCCCTGTCGTGGCGGGGGGATAGTACAAGGATTCACAGACACTGAATCCGCCTGGTCAGTCACGCAGTTCTCCTTCCATCTTCATAGAGCCGATTAATGGTCAATAGTATTAAATATTAGCCGAAACCACGTGGGAAGTCACGTGAAAAGCGGCTACACTCAGCACGAGGAAATGTTCTCCTTCGCGGGTCCCCCGAAAAAAGCGGGGTAAAAGTGGCGGCGGAGATCCCCAGGCAGATTGGTGATAGTGTGATAGCGTTGTTCAATCTCGCTGTCAAGTAGAAAGTCGCTGAACCGGGAGGTCAAGGGAACTCGGTGCGGGGGGCGCCGCAGATGGGTCTATCTTGCATCTCGAAATGATGGACATTACTGTATACTATATGTAATGACTAGAAAGGGCTTCATCATTACGGGCCATGGCGTGAAGGCCATTATTACGCGGTTCATTATCGTCTTGAGACATCGGCGTGAGCTGGTGAACGAATTGAAACGAATCGCGCAGCCGGCCGCTCCAATCCTCTCGACTTTTTTTCTCCTTTTCTTCCCCATCGTATCCGGCGGGTTGCTCGCCTTATATCTGAATGGTTTCTTTGCATGGCCCGATTTCTCGCGGATTCACGATCGCCGTGAAACGAGTATTCTGTACGCTGAGGACGGTGAAGTGCTTAGGGAGTACTGCACCTACTGCCGCGAGATGGCCACGCTTGAAGAGATGGGACACTTCCCAAAGCTGGCGGTGTTGATTGAAGACAAAGCATTTGAGAAAAGGCTGGCCCCGGTCAGCGGTCGCGGTATCCTGCGGGCGTTGTGGCAGGACCTCAAGACGCTGAGCCTCCAGCAGGGAGGATCAACCATCACCCAGCAGGTTGCGCGCATCCTGTTCGCGGAAGAGGAACTCCGGCACGAACAGGAGAGCAGGGCCTTGAGCGCCAAATTATGGCGGAAAGCGAGAGAGTTCTGGTTCGCGATGCTGCTTGAGGGACACGTCGATAGGAGGACAATTCTTGAGTTGTATCTGAACAATGTCTTTTGTGGACACGGACGATACGGGGTAAAAGCCTGCAGTCAGTATTACTTCCGTAAAGAGCCGACCGAGTTATCGATTACAGAGGCCGCGATGATGATCGGGACGTGGCGGGCCCCGCAGTACTCTCCCTTCATCAACCCAGAACAGGCGCTCAAACTTCGGGGCAGGGTGCTTGAGCAACTCGTCGACGAACGGGCCATCAGTAAGACACAGGAGCAGGAATGGCAACAGCAGCCACTTCCCCAGCGACAAGAACGCGATCAATGTCGAGCGCTCCATGCTGCCGAATTCGTTCGACGGCGGATCGTTCAGACAACGCGTCTGGTCGATCAAGGATTGAAGGTACATACCAGCATCAACTGTGGCTGGCAGCGCGCGGCGGCCGATGCGCTCCACGAGTCGATGGAGACGATGAAAGCCCGGAATCCTGCGTTGACGGATTTATGGGGGGTCGCGATCCTCATTGACGCCCGAACCGGAGCGATTAAGGTCTTTGCGCAGGAGCCTACATTTGCGGAGAACGAATATCTCTTGAGCCAGATCAAGCGACATTGCGGGTCAGCATGTAAACCGTTCTTCTATGCAACATGGATCCTGAAGGGCGGGCGGCTCTCATGCCAGGACCAGGGTTCTGGGCCCTGCCGACTAGACGATTCTTACGGGACTGCAGACGGCAAGTCTGCGCTCTCGCTCGCCATGGGCAGGGGCCGCCGGCATCGGATTCAGAATTTCCCCTATGAATCACTTGCACGATATGTCGGTATCAGTGAGCCGATTCGTTGTCTGGCTGAATCACGAAACGCCTGTACGATGAGCGCCATCAGGGATGTTCGGGCGGCTGTCCGGGGCTCACGGGTACCGAGACTTGTCTATAAAGAGGAAATACTCGGACTTATGAATCGACTGGGTATCCAACTCCCGACGATGGATCCGGAACGCGCCAAGCGAGAGGGGATCAGGCTTATTGCTCCAGACGTTGCGAGACAGTTCGGATTACCCAAGGATACGATCGATCCGGGGCTCACGGTTGCGATAGGTTCGATTGACGTCTCGCCCCTTGATATGGCCGTTGGCTTAGCCGGACTCATGGGGAGCAGGGTCGAGCCCTACGCGATCGAGGAGATCGAGGGGCCATCCGGCGATGTCGTCTGGGACACTACCCCGAAGGCGCCTGAAAATATCTTCCAGAAAATGATTGAGGATGAGCTGGTTGCGGAGTTTCAGTTGCAAAAGGCGCGGAACGGCTTGGGCAGCGATCTGACGGCGGAAGAGAGGAAGAAGATTGAGGCAGACGCCAAACCGGATGCTGAGAAGCTGGCGCTGGCCATGATCCGTGGACTCCGCGCGCCCATCGAGCTCACGCATGGGACTGGGAAGCTTGTGACAACGGGTGATCCGAGGCGAGGCATACCCAAGTTGGATTTCCCGGTGATAGGCAAGACCGGTACCGCCACCAACGAGGAGGGGGAAACAACCGACAACTGGTTCTACGGTTGTTCGCCCTCTTACTGCATGGCGGTATGGATTGGACGGGAGAAGAAACAACCCATGGAAACGGTCGTTGAGACACCCGGTGGCAAAACAATCAGGGTGCAAGAGACTGGAGGCCGCAATGCACTGCCTGTGTTCATCAAGACGATGACGGCGGTCTATGAACATCGCCCCACGGAACTCTTTCCTGACGCGACAGATCCCAGGAAACCATTTGTGTTCTCGCTGCCATCATCGCCTACTCCTCTCGTCATCCCCGAAGGCGAGGCGGGCGCTCCGCATGTTGTAGAACCTGTCATACCACACGAAGAGGCCGGCACGGGTGATCAAGATGATTTCTAGCCATAAACGGCGAAGGTCAGGAGGCTCAAGGATGGGGTATTGCGACGTGTGGGGTGGTGGCTGCTTTCGGATTGTGGGTGCAGCCGTACTCCTGTTGGGGATCCTTACTCCGAGTTACGATGTGTCGGCTCAGCCCATAATCTTGGAAAAGATCAAAGAGGCACAGAATCGGCTGGACGGGCTGGAGTTGAACCATCACGTTACGACGATCCAACAGGCAGTTCCCGTTGCGAGGCGATCTAAAGGGCAGGGACGAAAACCGGCGTTCCGTTACGTCAAGCTTCAGGCGCTGACGCGAGACGTAGCGGTGACCGGGCTGAACCTTAAAACCGGGGAGTCAAAAGATTTTATCTTTGAGGAAACTGTGCTGCTGGAACCTAAAAAACGCCCACATGTGAAGCCTCCTCAAGTCATCGCTAACGAGAATAATTGTGAATTGACCTGGCGCGGAGGAAGCCGTTGGGGCTTTAACAGGGATCTTCTGCTGACCTGTAACGGTGAGGATTTTGCCGTCATCAACCTGACGATGTGGACGTCCCGTACGGCGCGCAGCGTGGTGGTCGACCAAAAAACCGGTAGACGGATGTGCCGGCAAGGCCCCCTGGAACAGATTCTCGGTTCCTATGTGCCGTATTCTTTAGAACTCCATACGCCAGACGTAGCGGACGCGGGCCGTAGATATCTGGAGCGAGTGATATTGCAAGCGCTTCAGGATCTGGATGACCTTAACGTCACATCCAAGACATTTACCGACGAGAATCTGAGTGGGCTCACCTCAATCGACTTCATCCACGCACTGCTGGTTGATGAACATATGGATCCGGAAGAATTTATAAAACATCAGAAAAATGGGTCGCTGTCCCGGCTTATCGAAAAGTATTGGGTAGAGGTCGCCATCAATCAGGATTCAGCGTTCAGGATGAGTGTTTCTCCAGCCGGAGCGACGGGCATCAGCCAGTTTATCTGTCCTACCTATGCGCGAATTCTTGACGAATCTCCAGAATCAGGACTTGACCCGGGTTTTGTTCACGGTATGCGAGATCATGTGAATGCTGTGAAGGCTTCGATTATTCTTTTCGACGCCGACATGTCGTCATGGTGGACTCCGACGGTCAAAAAAGTCTGCGCCGTGTCCACTGAGATGCTCGAAGATTGCTGGGCCGCTTCCTATAACGGAGGTCCCAATAGATTGAATAGGGTGGTGACAAAGCGTGGGAAGCACTGGATGGAGAAAGATACTACGGTTCGGAACACACGCCGCTACTTCGCCTCCCGACTCAAGGAAGAGACCTATACCTACCTCGCAAAGCTTCGCAGCATCCGGGGGTATCTCTTAGCCCTCGAAAAAAGTACCCCGTCAACAACGGATCCTTAACGTGAAATGATGTGGTAGTAAGAATATCGTCCGACCTGTCTGCTGAGGTGCCCCATGAGCAGAGTAAGAGGACAAATCAACTGTAAACTGGTTGACGGCAAGTGGTTCTTTGTGCAATAGTCACTACCTGATGGGCTTTGTGGCTCTATTGGGCGTTTTCAGAGGCGTAGTATTTGAGTATGATGAGAGGTCGCTCTAACTTAAACTCAGTGTCAAAGGAGGGGGTAGCGATGGTTTACCACATCATGTGTGAAGTCCAGCCAGAGCAAGAGGCCGCGTTGGATAGTTTCTTGACCGGCAAGATGAAGAAGTTCTGGCTAGCTAACCCAGGAGTCTCGAGGTATCACGTCTATGGAGACCATTTGGCGAACAAGTTGGAGCGAATCGTTACGATTGAGGTGGGCGACTTCGGCAACTTTGATAAGATTTTGGCTCTCGATGAGCGTAAGGAACTGCGTAGCGAGCTTATGACGTTATCCTCTCATGTCCAGAGTCGGGTCCTGACCATGATCGAGTAAGGCTCAGAGGCTACCGCGGTTTTCAAGACGAAGGAGGCCCAATGCGGGGCCTCCTTCTTTTTTTGTCGATCCGCATTGTCAGGCTACCTTATCGAGGAAGCCGAGTAGACTGCGGTTGAATGTCTCCGGCTGCTCCAGGTTGCACAGGTGCGATGCCGAGGGGAGGATGGCAAGCTCAGAAGAGGGGATGGCGGCGCAAATCTCCCGCGCCATAGCCACCGGAGTTCCGGGATCCTCTTTGCCTGAAATAACGAGGGCCGGGCACCGAACCTCGCCGAGCCGGTCGGTGACGTCAATCGCTGGAATCGCGTGGCAGCAGCCGATGTACCCTTGCGGCGGCGTGCTCCGAATCATCGCGCGTACACTGTCCATCACATCCTGGCGACGCACCCGAAACGGGGCCGTAAACCATCGCTCGAGCGCCGGCTCTACCAGCGGTTCCATCCCCTTCGTTTCTATCGCGCGGATGCGTTCCGCCCAGGCCGATCGCGCGGCGGCGGGGTAGCGGCTGGTCGTAGACGAGAGGATCAGGCTTCGGACCATCGACGGGTACTTCAGCGCAAAGATCTGGCCAATCATCCCGCCCATGGAAATACCTAGGAAGTGCGTCGCAGTGACGCCAAGCCCGGTGAGCAGTCCGTGGAGATCATCGGCCATCTGTTCCAAGCTATAGGCGCCGGGCGGGGCGCTGGTCTGACCATGTCCTCGCGTATCGTATCTGAGTACCCGGTAGCGCGCACTAAGCGCTTGAGCCTGTTCGTCCCAAAGACTCAGATTGCACCCGAGGGCATGACTCATCGTGACGACAGAACCATCTCCTTCAATCGTATAGTGGATGTCGATGCTGTTAGCGGTGAGCTTCATCTTATCTCCTGTGTCCATACCAGTGAATCTGCTCTAGTGCTGCGGCCTGCTCGAACAGGACGCCCAGACTCGCTTTGGCAGGACGAACCCCTCCTGCCCAGTGGTCCGGTTGACCACAGCGTCACCGGCGCCAGACATATCCTTTGTTCGTGCGATCCGCGCCAGACGCAGGACTATGGCCCGTTGGCCACCACTCAGGTGGCGACGCCCAGCATCCGTTCAGCAACGGGTTACGCAACAGACCGGCCGCCGCAACCGGTTATTGGGTCGCGAGGCCGTTCCCTTCTCCCACGTTTCAACGTCACCTCGCACGACCCGAAACAACGGGTGCGGCTGAGGGCGCCGTACGCGCTTGAGCAGATCGAATGCCGCCGGGTCGCGGATCGCCAGCTTTGTCATGAGATGATACCACTCCTGCTCGACCTGACCGCGAGTCACGGCGATGACTCCAGAACCCCTCGCCGGGCTAATCTTGTTCGATGAAAACTTGTAGCCACGCCGGACGGCTTCTGCATACACACCGCGAAGGTAACCGGCAATTGCTCCAAGGGGGGAGCGCTGAGCGCGGAAACGCTCGAGTTGAGGGTGGTACCGGTAACCGGTCGTTTCACCTCTGAGTACGGCCTGTGCCAAGAGCGCCTCGCGCCACACCGCGACCAGCCCGCGAACATCGAGGTACTTTGGATGCAAGGACCAGAGCCGCATCCGTTAACTCACCCCTGGGAGCCCATCTGCCCAACGGGGCGGGTAACCCGAGGGCCGCCCGAACCTGGCCTCTGGAGGCGTTACCGACGCAGTCGGGCGGGCCGGCTGGTTGACAAGCGTGTTAGCCATCAATTAGCGGAATCCCACGAAGGCGTTCATGCGGCGATCAGGCAAGATCGAAGCGGTCAAGGTCCATCACCTTGACCCACGCCGCCACGAAGTCCTGCACGAACTTCTCCTTCGCGTCTGCGCTCGCATAGACCTCGGCGAGTGCGCGCAGATGGGAATTGGAGCCGAAGACGAGGTCGACGCGCGTGCCGGTCCACTTGACCTTGCCTGTCTTGCGGTCGCGGCCCTCGAGCAGGTGCGGTATGTCCGAAACCGGCTTCCACTCCGTGCTCATGTCGAGCAGGTTCACGAAGAAGTCGTTGGAGAGCGTCTCCGGCTTCGAAGTAAAGACTCCGTACTTCGCGCCGCCAACATTGGCCCCCAATACGCGCATGCCGCCGACGAGGACCGTCATCTCCGGCGCCGTGAGCGTCAGGAGCTGCGCGCGGTCGACGAGCATCTGCTCGGCGGGGACCTCTAAGTTGCCTTTCACGTAGTTGCGGAAGCCGTCGGCGATCGGCTCGAGCACTGCGAAGGATCTGACGTCCGTCTGGTCCTGCCGCGCGTCCATGCGTCCAGGCTTGAACCGTACTTTCACGCTGACGCCTGCCTTTTTCGCGGCCTGCTCGATGCCCGCGCAGCCCGCAAGCACGATCAGGTCGGCGAGCGACACCTTCTTACCGCTCTTGGCCTGCCTGTTGAACGCCGTCTGAATACCCGCGAGCGTCTTCAGCACTCTTGCGAGCCGCGCCGGCTGGTTCACTTCCCAGTGTTTCTGCGGAGCGAGCTGGATGCGCGCGCCGTTGGCGCCACCGCGCTTGTCGGAGCCGCGGAAGGTGGCGGCGGAGGCCCACGCCGTGGACACCATCTGCGCCACCGACAGCTTCGAGGTGAGGATTATCTTCTTGAGCTCGGCGATGTCTTTCTCGCCGATCAGCTTGTGGTCGAGCGCGGGGATCGGGTCCTGCCAGGTCAGCTCTTCCTTCGGCACCTCCGGTCCCAGGTAGCGGGTGCGCGGACCCATGTCGCGGTGCGTCAACTTGAACCAAGCCCGCGCGAAGGCGTCGGCGAAGGCCTGCGGATCGTCGAGGAACCGGCGCGTGACCTTGCCGAACCCCGGATCGAAGCGCAGCGTCAGATCCGTGGTTAGCATGGTCGGCTTGTGATATTTGCCCGGGATGTGCGCGTCGGGAATGATCTTCGGCGCGTTCTTCGCCACCCATTGCTTGGCGCCGGCGGGGGACTTGGTGAGCTCCCACTCGTACTTGTACAGAATCTCAAGGAAGCTGTTGCTCCAGAGCGCGGGTGTCCTGGTCCAGGTGACTTCGAGGCCGCTGGAGACCGTGTCGGCGCCGCGCCCCGTGCCGTAGTCGCTCATCCAGCCCAGGCCCTGCGCGTCCAGCGGCGCGGCTTCCGGATCCGGCCCCTTGTGGGTTTCCGGGGCGGCGCCGTGGCACTTGCCGAAGGTGTGGCCGCCGGCGATAAGGGCGACGGTCTCCTCATCGTTCATCGCCATGCGGCCGAAGGTGGCACGGATGTCCTTGGCGGCGGCCAGGTAGTCGCCGCTCGCGTTCGGGCCTTCCGGATTCACGTAGATGAGACCCATGTGGGTGGCGCCGAACGGCCCCAGGTCGCGTTCGCCACTGAAGCGCTTGTCAGCGCCCAGCCACGCGATCTCCTCGCCCCAGTTGACGTCCTCGTCCGATTCCCACACGTCCACGCGGCCACCGCCAAAGCCGAAGGTCCTGAAGCCCATCGACTCCAGCGCCACATTGCCGGCAAGGATCATCAGGTCGGCCCAGGAAATCTTCCTGCCGTACTTCTGTTTGATCGGCCACAGTAGGCGGCGTGCCTTGTCGAGGTTGACGTTGTCGGGCCAGCTGTCCAGGGGTGCGAAACGCTGCTGGCCGCGGCCACCGCCGCCGCGACCGTCGGTGACGCGGTAGGTTCCGGCGCTGTGCCAGGCCATGCGGATGAACAACGGACCGTAGTGGCCGAAGTCCGCCGGCCACCAGTCCTGCGAGTCGGTCATCAGCTTGACCAGGTCCTTCTTGAGCGCCTTGTAGTCGAGGCTCTTGAATTCCGTCGTGTAGTTGAAGCCCTTGCCCATCGGGTCGGACTTCGCCGAATGCTGGTGGAGCAGTTCCAGCCGCAGCTGGTTCGGCCACCAGTCGCGGTTAGTCCGGCCGACGCCGGCGATGTGGGTGAACGGGCACTTTGCCTCGGTTGACATGTGTTCTCTCCGTTCCTCTCCGGTTGGGGTACGTGAAACTAACTATTATGTATGCTGATCAGCCCATTTTTAACGAACCGTTTATCAAACTCAGGCGGATGGTATAACCTTCTCGAGTAGTTAGCAACAAATTCTTATGAAGGCTGTCGGCGGCACACGCTGCACCTATGTTGGCCTATCCCGCCTACGACCGCGCATCGTCTGAACTGCATCCGAGGCTATCCAGGGGGGCTAGGGAGTTACGGGATAACGACTGGTCAGAAGCGGGTACTGACCGAGCGGGCTGGGACCTTGGGTGTATCAGTAGCCGGTGACGTAGGGGAGGCTCCTGGCAACCCGGTCGGTGGTCTCTCCAGCTTCCGACAGAACACCCATCGCGTTCCAGGTGCCTGCCAGGAGCTGATTGCGAGCGCCGTCCGGGATCATAGCAAGGATGCTCTGTTCCCCGAACTGCACGACGCGGTTCTCCAAATCAAGTATGATCTCCTGCTCCGGACGCCGCGCCAGGACCTCCGATAATTCCGCCAGGTCTTTCGTATGCGATGTCAGGCAGGGAAGCCCGATGGCCGTGCAGTTGCCGAAGAAGATCTCGGCGAACGACGTGCCCACGATGCCTCGGATGCCCCATCGTCTCAAGGCCTCCGGCGCGTGTTCTCGCGAGGAACCGCAGCCGAAGTTTTGGCCGACCACCAGGATCGTCGCTCCCCGGCAGCGAGCCTGGTTGAACGGGTGGTCCGGCATCTGCCGGCGGTCATCCTCAAAGACGTGCGCCTCAAGCCCTTCAAAGGTGATGCATTTCAGGAAGCGGGCGGGGATGATCCGGTCGGTGTCGATGTCGTTACCGGGCAGCGGCATCGCGCGTCCGGAGATCTGGCGCCGAATGTCGTCCTGTCTCATTGCAGCATCTCTCTCACGTCTACGATCTGCCCTCGGATGGCCGCCGCCGCCACCATGGCGGGGCTCATGAGGAGGGTGCGGCCTGTGGGACTCCCCATGCGTCCTTTGAAGTTTCGGTTACTGGAAGCGGCACAGAGCTGTTGACCTGTGAGCTTATCCTCGTTCATTCCAAGACAGAGCGAACAACCGGCCTTGCGCCAGTCAAACCCGGCCGCCAGAAAGAGTTCGTGAAGTCCCTCCGCTTCAGCCGCCTGAGCCACTGTCTGAGACCCCGGAACGACAAGAGCCCGGATCCCCTTTGCCACCCTACGCCCCCGGATTACCTCGGCCGCCACGCGCAGGTCAGAAAGGCGCCCGTTGGTGCAGGAGCCGATGAAGGCGACGTCGATGGGGGTCCCGGCAATCAGCCGGCCAGGCTCAAGCGACATAAAGGCCAGCGCCTCGCTCCAGGCGGCTCGGTCCGCATCTGGCGCATCGTGTGGATGCGGGATCGGCTCAGTCACCCCGATCGATTGCTCGGGGTTGATGCCCCAGGTGAGCATGGGCTCGATCGAGGAGCCATCCAGTCGCACGATGTCGTCGAAGCCGGCATCGGGGTCGGTTGCCATGCTCTTCCACCAGGCCACGGCCCGGTCAGACGCATCGCCCTTGGGTGCGAAGGGACGGCCCTTCAGGTACTCGAAGGTCGTGGCATCGGGGTTCACGTAGCCGACGCGCGCCCCGCCCTCGATGCTCATGTTGCAGATGGTCAGGCGCTCCTCCATCGACATCGCGGTAACGGTCGACCCGCCGTATTCATAGGCGTAACCCACCCCGCCATTTACACCCAGCTTGCGGATGATCGTCAGGATCACATCTTTGGCATAGACGCCTCTGGCGAGCCTCCCCTCTACTCGGATCTGCCGGAGCTTCGGTTTCGCCATGGACAGGCACTGTGTGGCCAGGATATCCCGCACCTGGCTGGTGCCGATGCCGAAGGCGAGGGCGCCGAGCGCCCCGTGAGTGGAAGTGTGGCTGTCGCCACAGGCGATGGTCATACCTGGCTGGGTCAGGCCAAGCTCCGGCCCGACGACGTGGACGATCCCCTGCCGCCCGCTGTCCAGGTCAAAGAACGGGATCCCGAACTCCTTGCAGTTTCTGGTCAGATGGACAGCCATCTCCTCGGCCATGGTGTCGGCAAAGGGCCTTGCCTGAGAGGCGGTGGGGACGATGTGGTCGATGGTTGCGAAGGTTCGCTCGGGATAGCGGACCTTGAGTCCTGTCTCCCGCAGCATCTGAAACGCCTGTGGGCTGGTCACCTCGTGAATCAGGTGCAGGCCGATGAAAAGTTGCGTCTGCCCAGAGGGAAGGGTTCGTACCGTATGAGCCCGCCAGACCTTGTCAAGCAGTGTCTCCGCCATAGTGATCGTATTGTGCCAGATCAGTCTGTCGCACGCAAGTACCGTCAGTGAACCTGCACGGTTCACACGGCCTCTTTCTCCTTGACACGCGTGTAAGCTGCGCTATTTTAAGTTTGTCTTGATTGGTTCCTATTTGAAGGGCCGTGCGCCCCTGGTGCTTGGCGAGGTGCGTAAAGTCCTGCACTGATGCGAGGGTCCCGTTGCGTCTGCGCGGGTGGTAAGCCGAGAGGCGAGCAGGTCGGTCCATTTGAATAAAGGGCGATTCTGGACAGTGAGGAGTAAGGAGGTGACGCATGACAGCGGATGCGGCGATTCAGACAATGGTTGACCGGATTGTGCAACGATTTCATCCGCTGCGCGTCATTCTCTTTGGCTCGTATGCTCGAGGATCAGCCGTCCCGGAGAGCGATGTTGATCTGCTCGTCGTCCTACGAGAAGTAGCGGACAAGCGCCGCACGACGGTAGAGATACGCCGCGCTCTCGGCGACCTCCCGGTCAGTAAGGATATCATTGTGACGACGCCAGATGAAATCGCTCGCCGCGGCGATCTCGCCGGCAGCGTGCTGCGGCCCGCATTACGCGATGGCAAGGTCGTCTATGAGCAGCAGTGAGCTGCTCTGCCATGGATTCGTGCTCCTCGTTGAGTACACCAGGCTGGGTTGAGAAATGAAATCCAGCTTTACCTGGTGAGGGATAGCCGGAAAAGTGCTGCTAACAGGTGACCATGGAAACGAACTCAGACAACCCGTTGTTGACAAAGATTCTCACGCGCCAGGAGATCCGCCTGGTTGCTCGACGAATAAAAGCCATGCTTCCAGCGGAGATCTTTCAGTTCTCGCGGAGCCGTGGCCGGAGTGTGGAGGACACGCTCCGTATCGGGTCCCTCTCGAAGCGGTGCCAGATCGAACGCGAAAAACTCAGACTGACCGTCAAGCAGGCCGCCGAACAGTTGAGGGTCCCGCAATATCACCTGAGGGCCTGCGATGAAGGTGATCTCAGTGAGATTCGGCAAGACGTGTTGGGGGAGTACCTGGTCCTGCTGGGATTGCAGGATTGGGTACAGGAATGGATCGCTGCGAATCCTGGGCTTGCCCGAAGGCTAGGTCTCAACGAGCGTCCCGTGAACCGAACGCGCCGTACGGCGATCACTTCGGAAACTAGTAAGCGATCCAGGACCACTGTGCCACGGGCGGATGCGGCGGTCAGGAAGACTAATCCCCTGCGAACTCGTAGGAGTGGGTAGCCCTTGCACGTAAGCGTGCGACCTGATTTATCCTTGGCACACGCGTGAATCGGGCTATGTTTAGTCTGTTTTGGCGGCTCCCTGTTTCTCGGCATGGGAGTTTCGGTCATAGTGACCGGCGGAGACCCGCGATTGAAGTAGACCAAGTATTCAACCGTAGCAGTATGCCTGTACGGCCCCTTGGGGTGGGAACCCTGAAGGGCCTTGCTGTTTCCAGGAGCTTTGGCCGTACTAACTCGGGCCAGACGGTGCATGAAAAGCGAAGAGGTCTAGGCACAAAAGCCATGTATCTTCATTTGCTATCCATTGCCTTGAGGAGGGCTACAGCATAGCCGCCACGCCAGTCTAGGCATAGCGGGATCATGCTGATCATGGCTTATCGAGATCTGGTCAAGATACAAGAGAAGAGAGCTTGACAAGTACTCGGAAAAAGGAAAGAATTTGGCTCCGTATTTGATTTCGCGCAGCAGGCATACGCTAGTCGGGCTACTCGTTGGACGGCAGACGAGAGGAAAAGGGAGACTGAATCGCGATGATCCGGCAACACGTTGAGAAGATCCGTGAAGGCCTGCGTGAGGGGCGATTTCCGAATGAAGCTGCGGTCTCGCAGGGAATCGTTCTGCGTTTGCTCGCGGCACTCGAGTGGCCGACCTACGACACGCAAGTGGTGTGCCCCGAGTTCGCTCTTGAGGGCCGGCGCGTGGATTTTGCACTCTGTTACCCGCCCGGTAGGCCGCAGGTCTTTGTTGAGGTTAAGCAGATCGGTCAGAGTGACGGGGCCGAGCGTCAACTCTTCGAGTATGCTTTTCACAAGGGCGTCCCGCTCGCGATCTTGACCGACGGGCGGGAGTGGAACTTTTTTCTACCTGCGGAAGCTGGCGACTACGGGGAGCGGCGAGTCTACAAACTCGATTTAGTCGAGCGTGATATTGAGGAGTCAGTCCGGCGGTTCACACGTTATCTCAGGTACGAGGACGTCTGTTCTGGAACAGCGCTGGCGGCTACACGCGCCGATTACCAGGATGTCGCGCGATCTCGCCAGATTCGTGACGCACTGCCACAGGCTTGGCTCAAGCTCGTCGAAGAGGAGGATGAGATCCTCCTTGAATTGCTCGCTGACCGCGTCGAGAGCCTATGCGGCTACAAGCCCGACCCGGATATGGTCGGCTCAGTTTCTGGCTCAGAATGTTCAGCTTCGTCCAGCCTCTCCGACGACTCCGACCCAGAGGCTAATCGTTTCCGCCCCCTCTGTTGCTCCACCTGGAAGAACACAGCATGGACCGCAAGGCGCCCCCTCCGCCATTGGTTTCGTTCTACACGGCCAGTTCTCGCCATGCCGGAATGCTCGCCACGTGTTGGTGTCTGTCATCGAGGCATTGGCTGAGCGTGACCCGTCGTTCCTTGAGAAATTTGCGTCACTCCCACGACACGGGAACAAGCGTCGCTACGTCGCTCGCGATCGCAACGACCTCTATCCAGACCGGCCAGACCTCGTACAAAAGGAGTCGCACCAGCTTCGTTCGGGTTATTGGTTGAGCGTCCACTGGGGTCGCAAGTCCATCGAACGAATCCTTACTATCGCATGCGGGGTGGCCGGTCTTCGGTATGGGACTGATCTTAAGATTAACTTCTGGCAGTGACAGGCTGCGATTCAAACGGCTCTGCGCTCCACTCGCAGTACGCCGTAGGCTGGGTTGAGGAACGAAACCCAGCTCAACCGGGTGAAGCGTGGAAGATACCCCGCCGACTGGGCGGTGAGATCGCTGGACGTCACGGCGTCTCAACGGGAGGAAGCGGATTGCTGGGATTCGCTTTGCTCATCCCATCCTTTCTGGCTCGTAAACTAGTTAGTAGTAGGCACCGGAATACGAGATGGGGCGCAGTATCTATCCTCAGTGTTCTGTGAGTTGTTTGGCTTCGGACCTTCGTCATCATCCGGCAAGAAGCGCCGCATCAATCTGAATTGGAGCATAGTAGATTCCGATATCCTTGGATGGTATCGGGGGATAAGATAATCGGGGTCATGAGAATGAGAGTTGTTGAGATCAGGCTGGCTGTAATTCTGTGTGCCGCTATGTTGGTAATCGGGTGGGCTGCGAATGGAGAGGGTCAGGACCCGAAAGGGAAGGAGCCAAGCGCAGCTGAAGCATTAGCTGAGATTCGGGACTTGATCAATCAGCTTAATGCGCTCGGAGTGCATCCGAACATGGGGACTTCTACTACCACTACTACCAGTACTATGATACCAGGAGCCAAGCCATCTGGCCCTCAGCCTTCCATCGGATCGACAGCTCAGAAGCTGCTGGAAAAGATCTACGGACTCGTCCCCTACATCGAAACAGATGAATTTCGAGTTAAAGAGATCCGGTGGACTGTCGGGTGGAATACCAACATGGAGGTTACGATGGAGAGACGACCAAATGTTGGAAAGAGAGGCGTAGGGGTAAAGGAACGCTAGTGTAATGCGTCTAACGCTTCTTTACATTCACCGTTCACCTTGAGCCTGTCGAAGGGTGAAGCATTTAAATGGGTTCCGTTCATGGGTTCGACCAGCTCACCACGAATGGACTGTAAAGGGATTTATGACGCACTACACTCGCTGATGTACTGTACGAACCGAAGAGCAAGACCCCAGCAAACTTAATTACAGTACGCCGTAGGCTGGGTTGAGGAACGAAACCCGGCTCGACTGGGTGGAGCGCAGAGTATATCCTGCTGACTGAGCGACAGGATCGCTAAGTGAAGTGCTCGGATTCGCGCTGCTCATCCCAGCCTACCTGGCCGCGAGCAGTGGACGGCAGCGAGAACGGATGACCGAGTGCCTTAACGCGGAAAAAACACAAAAGGCGATCTTGACAAATATACGGAAAGCTGTAAAAGTATATTTATGTAATATCATGTGTGAGAAGGGGGGAAAGCCATGAAAACCACCATCGAGCTGTCGGATGATCTCTACCGGCAAGCCAAAGCCGAGGCGGCCTTGCGTGGGCGCAAGCTCAGAGAGCTAGTGGAGGAAGGTTTGCGTTTGGTGATCCAGAGCCCCCGCAACCGGGCCACACGGCCTACGCTACGGGAGCTCATGAAGAACGCATGCGGAGTGGTGGATTCCGGTCTTCCGGACCTCGCCTCCAACCCGAAACACCTTGCAGGTTTTGGCCGCCATGCCCGTCGCCATCACTGACACCGGCCCGCTCGTGGCGTTGCTCGATCGGGCCGAGCGACATCATGGGTGGGTGATGGAACGGGTTGCTGAACTGGAGGCGCCGTTGTTGGTGTGCGAACCGGTACTGGCGGAAGCGATGTTCCTGCTCGCGCGGTTGCCGAAAGCTCAGGAGGCCGTGTGGGAGCTGTTGGAAAATGGCGCTATTCGAATTGCGTTGCACATCGAAGAACAGATAGTGGCGCTGCGGGCGCTTCATCGCAAGTATCGTGATCGCCCGATGTCTCTCGCTGACGCCTGTGTCGTGCGCATGGCCGAGCTGCACGAACACCACGCGGTATTCACACTGGACTCCGATTTTTCGGTCTATCGTAAACACGGGCGCGAACCGCTTATCCTGATTCACCCGTCTTGAGGGGCAGTACGCCGTAGGCCGGGTTGAGGAACGAAACTCAGCTCAACTGGGTGGAACGTGGAATATATCCCGCTGACTGGGCGGTGGTATCGTCGGGAGTTAGTTACAGCTTGCCAATGGGAGTAACGGGGCGTTCGGGTATAGAAGAATCGTTTGCGCTTCGGCGCAAAGGCGTTGTACGATTCGATAGTCCTGGATAGAGGCGTGTAAGGGACAGATCATGCGACGTGTTTTCTCTCCTACAGAGATTTTGGCTCGGGCTGAACAGGAAGGTATTGACCTGTCGATGTTGCGCGAACGCCTTCGGCTGACCCCGACTCAGCGCCTCGAGCGCCACCAAGCCGCCTTGGCGCTGGTCGAGGCGCTGCGCGACGCGAAGAGGAAAGGGAGTCGTGGTACAGACCGAGCGATTGCTGGGCGCCCTTTGCAAGGCTGACGTCGCCTTTGTCGTCATTGGCGGTATGGCGGCTGTCGCGCAGGGCTCCTCGTATGTTACCGCGGACTTGGATATCTGCTATCAGCGGCAACCGCGCAACTACGAACGGCTCAGTCGCGCCCTTCAACCTTTCCATCCGCAGTTACGCGGGGCTCCCGCCGATCTCCCTTTCATTCTCGACGCCGCGACACTCAAAGCCGGACTGAATTTCACCTTGACAACAGATGGTGGCGATCTCGATCTCATGGGCGAGGTGAAGGGGCTGGGAGACTATGAAGCGGTCAGAGCTCATGCAGAAGAGGTAGAGATTTACGGATATCCCGTTTTAGTGCTTACGCTCGCGGGGCTCATTCACTCTAAGCAGGCTACGGGACGCCCGAAAGATCTCCGACTCATCGAAGAACTCCAAGCCCTTCAGGCACTGTGGACGGAATCTCAGCAGAAGGAGCGGTGAGTGGTAGACAGAGGTGTATCGCCTCACCACGGACTGGAAGTACGGTGGAACCAATGGAGGCCATGAGTCCTGAGGTGACGTGGCTCTTCGCCGCGATGGAAAAGCGGCGACGCAAACTGGCCGGGCTGCCGTTTCTGGAGAAAGTGCGCGCGGTGGTACAGCTCCAGCGGATGATCGCACCCATCCTCGGCGCACGAGGCCGGCAAGTGCGCGCGTGGGACATCGAACTCTCAGGCAGGCTAGGAGGAAAAGCGATGGAAAACCCTAGCACAGAAGGTCGCCGATACCAACGGAACGGACCCGCATTGGCTGCGGTTGCTTTCGCTTTTCATGTCCTCTCGATACCGTTCGCAGCCGAAATAACCTCTGCAGACATGCTGCACTTCAAGCTGCTTGGCGAATGGGCGAATGCCGATGCAATGGAGGGTAAGCTGGGCTTGTATTCCGTAGCGCAGCTCACAGGTAACTCCGCCACCTTCGTGAGTGATGTAACTATTCCGGACGGAACAGTGGTAAACGCTGGCCAGAGGTTTACCAAAACCTGGCGGGTCAAGAACAGCGGCTCAACAAGTTGGAACGGTTACAGTTTGACGTTTAGCGGTGGTGATAAAATGGGCACCTCGACCTCTGTCGCTGTCCCGACGACTACGCCAGGGGCGATGGTGGATATAAGCGTCCCGATGATCGCTCCGACTGAGCCGGGTCCCCACCGGGGCGATTGGCGGATGCGCGCTGCCGACGGGGCACCGTTCGGCGAGGACGTCTTCGTCTTGATCACGGTCAAAGGGACTCGCCCGCTCGCCGAATTGGAGACCGATCTTCGGGATCATTCCCCTGAAGTCCGCAAGAAGGCGGTAGAAGCTCTTGCAGCCTTAGGGCCGCAGGCCGCGCCGACACTGATGCAAGCCTTGAAGAAAGATGCTGATGCGGGAGTGCGAGGTCTCGCGATGGCGGGCTTGGCCGACATCAAGCCGCTGAGCAAGGAGGCGTTCCTAGGAATACTCACGGCCCTTAATGACCCGGACGATACTGTCCAATTAATCGCGATGGAGGTTCTCTACGCAATCGGCCCTGGGGCCGTCCCGACATTGGTCGGGCCGGAGACAGTCCCGACCTTGGCTAGGGCTTTGACAAACCCTAATCCGGCAGCGCAGAGCATGGCAATTCAACTTCTCGGCGTTCTCGGTCCCGCAGCCAAAGAAGCAGTTCCTGCATTGAGGGAACTCGTTACTCGCCAGCCGAATAACGATTTAGCAAAAGAGGCTCTCCGGGTAATCGAGGGCCATTGAAGGGGAACGCGGCACCGGCGGATGTCCTCCGGGGAAAAGGTTTGGCACGGGACCGAGCAAACGGCCAAAGGAGACCAACGTATGATGGCGGGCGATTCTGATGTTCGCTCTGGCGATTTCAGCAGCACGCCGTAGGCCGCGCTGAAGAGAAACCCAGCTTGGCAGCTAAACGGAAAGCTGAAATAGAGTGTCTACCAAAATACTACGTGCAAGGAAGAGAAAGGCAATGAACACCAGAAACACTCGCAGGTTTTGGCCGCCGTGCGCTGTTCATTGGTAAGGCGCGACCACTGAACGGGTTGCAGTGGCGCGAGTTGAGGAGCTGAGAACCAACCCACACCTAAGGGAGGCAATCATGAGAAAAAAGCTGCTTATGCTGTGTTCCGGGGTTGCGATATTGACGTTATCCGCCGGATTGACATTTGCCGTCGAAGAGAAGCCGGCTCAGAGCGAGGCGAAACCGGGAGCTGCGGCGAAGACAGATAGCCAACAAGAGCGGGTCCGTGGCAGCCAGTTCGTGACAGATCAAGAACGCGCTGATTTTCGTGAGAAAATGCGTGCCGCGAAGACCCCTGAAGAGCGGCAGCAAATTCGTAAGGAGCATCATGAGATGATGAAGGCTCGCGCCAAAGAGCGTGGCGTGACACTGCCAGATGAGCCGCCTGCGAAGGGTAGGGGCATGGGAGGGCCCGGCAGCGGCATGGGGCCTGGCGGAATGGGTCCCGGTCCGCGTCGCTGAACATCGCGTGCCTGATACCGTGATCAACCAAACAACCGTGGCGGGGCACCTCCGAAGTTGCTGCCCCGCCACGATTGCCGCGTACCTTGGCGTTATGTGGGCCGCCGGGGTAAAATAGGCTGCCAGACTCGGGAATACCGGTGGAACCCGCACCAACATGGATGTAGCCCATGAGCCTACAGCCCGATGCCGGCGCTGCCGCTAAAGCTATCTCAGATATCGCCGATCTGATCTCCTATTATACCGACCTCCACGGTGACCAGGTGACCGTCACTGCGATCGCCTCGCAGTGGTACACCCTGGGTTTCCAGGCCGACAGCGATCTTTCTGATTGGCTCGCGGCCGGGTGGCTCAACCCAACCCTTGCCCACGCCGCTGTCGCCGTAGGCCTTACGCCGAAACAAGCCACCACCGCAGCCGAATACGCGTTGGTTGACGACTACCTCACCTGGTGGGAGCGCGACGACAACCCCCACGCGGTTCATATGGCTGGTGAGATGGGCGAAGCGTGGGAGATCTATATTGACGATAAATATCCCTCCCTTACCCGCAACAACCGCTATTCCGTCCGCGACCGTACCACATTCGCCGTCAAAGCGGTATGCAGCGGCTTGCTCACTGTGGACTTTCCCGCTTACGTCTCGCGGCGGAGGCATGCTCAAGCTACGTAACCCCCTTACCACGCAAGGATCTCCAAATTCGAGAGATTTCACCTGAGGCGCTAGAGCTCTCCTTGACAGGCATCAGAGCGGTTCCTATAATCTGCGCATCTCACAATTGGAGGCGCTGTGGAAGAACATAATCTATTAGTGGGCGAGCGGATGCGGAAGCTGGTAGAGCTCGAAGCGGCAGGTGTAGACCCCTATCCGACCGGTTTTAAGGTCCGCCACCTTGCGGCTGACCTCCACCAGGAGTACGCCGTTCTCCCTGAAGAGGGCGATGGGGCACCTGAGGTCGCCATTGCCGGTCGCCTGATGTCGCTGCGCCATCACGGCAAGGTGGCCTTTGCCCACCTTCAAGATGACTCCGGAAGAATCCAGATCTACCTGGCGCACGATGCGCTGGGCACACAACTGTACGATTTCTGCAAGAGGTTGCTGGATGTCGGCGACTACCTAGGGGTGGAGGGATCGCTCTTTCGGACGCGGACAGGGGAACTCACGGTGAGAGCCAGGACGGTTCGACTTCTGACAAAGTCGCTGCGACCGCTTCCAGAGAAGTGGCATGGCCTGACCGATATAGAGACCCGTTTTCGTCAGCGCTACCTGGATCTTATTGTGAACCGGCAGGTTGCTGACGCCTTCAGAAAACGCAGCCGTCTGATCGCGGGGATGCGCCGCTTCCTTGAGTCGAGGGGATTCCTGGAAGTCGAGACCCCCATGATGCAGCCGATGGCCGGCGGCGCCATAGCGCGACCCTTTGTCACACATCATAACGCCCTCGACATCAAGCTATACCTGAGGATTGCCCCCGAGCTCTATCTGAAGCGGCTGGTGGTCGGAGGGTTCGATCGGGTATTTGAGATCAATCGCAATTTTCGGAATGAGGGAATCTCGACCCAGCATAATCCCGAGTTCACGATGTTGGAATTTTATCAAGCGTATGCCGATTACCAGGATCTGATGGCGCTAACGGAAGAGATGCTGGCGTCTCTGGCCAAGGAAATCACTGGGGATCAGCGGGTGACCTACCAGGGGCAGCAGATCTCGTTTGCTCCACCCTGGCCGAAGCTGACGCTGGAAGAGTCGCTCGTCAAGCTGGCCGGGCTTGATGCGGAGGCGCTGAAGGCAGAAGCGGGTATTCGCGAGACAGCAAGACGCTTCGGGGTCCATATCTTGCCGGGTTGGGGCAAGGGGAAGGTGCTGGCCGAGCTGTTCGACACGCTGGTAGAGTCGAAGCTCATCCAGCCGACGTTCATCGTCGATTTTCCTACGGAGCTCTCCCCCTTGGCTAAGGCGAAACCAGGCGAGCCGACAGTAGTTCAGCGATTCGAGCTGTTTGTAGGCGGGATGGAAATCGCGAACGCCTACTCCGAGCTGAACGATCCCCGCGAGCAGCGCGCCCGCTTTCTTGACCAGTTGCGGCAGCGCGACCAAGGCGATCTCGAAGCGCATGGTCTGGACGAGGATTATCTTCGGGCGCTGGAGTATGGGATGCCTCCGACGGCTGGCGAAGGGATCGGTATCGACCGGTTGGCGATGCTCTTGACCGACTCTCCATCGATTCGTGATGTGATCCTGTTTCCTCTCTTGAAGCCCGCCCAAGGCGAACAGGGCGGTACCGATGCCGTTTGAGCTGTTCGTAGGACTTCGGTATCTGAAGGCGAGGCGAGGGCAGGCGTTTATCTCCCTGATCACACTGATCTCTATCGGCGGCGTCGCCCTCGGCGTCATGGCGCTCATAGTTGTGCTGGCGGTGATGAGCGGATTTGAGCGTGACCTTCGGAGCAAGATCCTCGGAACCAACGCGCATCTCTGGATCATGCGCTCTGGGGATCGCGGGATCGAAGAGCCGGACCAGACAATCGCGCGGGTCCGCGAGGTTCCACATGTGGTCGCGGCCTCGCCATTCACCTACCACCAGGTGATGCTGAGCACGGGTCGAGGGGCAGGCGGAGTAGTCCTTCGCGGCCTCGACCTCCAGTCTGCGCAGGAAGTGACGTCGTTGACCAAGAGCTTCGCCGAGGTCGATCCGACGAGGCTGAAAGGACCGGCCGAGGGGCGCGGGTGGCAGCTTGATCCCGAGGGGATCATCATCGGGCGCGCTCTGGCAACGAACCTCGGTGTGGGTCTCGGCGGGCGGGTCAATGTCATTTCTCCCTTCGGCAATGTGCTGACACCGTTCGGACTCGCGCCCCGCATGCGAAGTTTCACCGTGGCCGGGATCTTCGAGATGGGGATGTATGAATATGACAGCGCATTGGCCTATATTACGATTGCGGCGGCCCAGCAGCTCTTTCAGATGGGACCATCAGTGACCGGACTCGAGGTCAAGGTGGACGACCTGTACAGGGCAAAAGAGGTGGGTGCAGAGATCCAGCGGCGCCTCGGGTTCCCGTACGTTGCGAGAGATTGGATGCAGTTACACCGCAATCTCTTTGCCGCGCTGAAGCTGGAGAAGCTCGCGATGTTTATTATCCTGACAATGATCGTGCTGGTCGCGGCGTTCAACATCGTGAGCACACTGATCATGAAGGTGATGGATAAAGGGGCGGAGATCGGCATCTTAAAGTCGATCGGCGCCAGCTCCAGGAGCATCATGCTGATCTTCATGGTAGAGGGCGTGGTCATCGGCCTTGTCGGCACCCTCTTGGGGACTGCGGGTGGCGCGATGATCTGCAAGCTGCAGGAGACCTATAAAATCGTCAGGCTTCAGAGCGATGTCTATCTGCTGGATGCCGTTCCGATCCTGATGAAGGGGACCGACCTGGCTCTGATCGCCTCGTCGACGCTGGTCTTAAGTTTCCTTGCGACGCTCTACCCGTCCTGGCGGGCGGCTAGGCTGGACCCGGTTGTCGCGATCCGTTATGAGTGAGTTCATCAAGGCGGATGGCGTCTGCAAGTCATTTCAGATCGATGGCGGAACAGTCGAGGTCCTGAAGGGAGTCGACCTCACCATTGAAACGGGAGAATTCATCGCAATTGTGGGACCGTCAGGAGCCGGTAAGAGTACGCTTCTGTATTTGCTTGGCGCCCTGGATCGCCCGACCTCCGGTGAGATTTTCTATGAGAACGCCGGCCTGAGCCGCATGGATGACAGACAACTGGCCGACTTTCGCAACCGGTCTGTCGGTTTTATCTTCCAGTTTCACCATCTGCTGCCGGAGTTTACCGCGCTGGAGAATGTCATGATGCCGCTGCTGGTGGCGCGGCGAAACCGGTCGGAGGCGCGGGAGATCGCGGCGTCCTTACTGAAGGAGGTAGGACTCGAGCCCCGGCTTGCGCATCGCCCTTCTGAACTCTCAGGCGGGGAGCAACAGCGAGTCGCAATCGCCAGGGCCTTAGGCGCCTTGCCCAAGGTCATCCTGGCAGACGAACCGACCGGCAATCTTGACACGAAGACAGGCGACGCGACCTTTGAGTTGCTGCATCGGCTGAATCGGGAACGCGGCCTCACCTTTGTGATGGTGACGCACAACGAGAAGTTAGCCCATCGATCGGATCGGATCGTAACAATATTGGACGGTCGAATCGTAGAGAAGACTTGAAATTCTGGAGGGATCGGCTATACTCAGCGTGTCGGTAACGTAAGGGCGCTGAAGAGGAGAGCGAGGAGATGTTCGAGCGATTTACAGAGCGGGCCCGCAAGGTGATTATCCTGGCCAGGGAGGAGGCGATCCGCCTTGGACACAACTTCGTCGGCACCGAGCACCTGCTGCTCGGGTTGATCCGCGAGGGCGACGGACTTGCAGTCGCGATTCTCAAGAAGCTGAATGTCAACATCTCCGCGGTGAAGGGGGAGATCGAGAAGATTGTCTCGGTTGGCTCCGAGTTCAGCCCAGCCGGCGAGATCCCCTTTACCCCGCAGGCCAAGAAGGTCCTGGAATACGCCATCTCCGAAGCCAGATCGCTCGGGCATAACTATATCGGCACCGAGCACCTGCTGCTCGGGCTGATCCGCGAGGGCGAAGGGATCGCCTCGTTAGTCCTGAGGGACTTTGGTGTCAGCGTCGCCTCAGCCAAGGCGCAGGCCCAGGAGTTGCTGGGCGAGCAGGCCTCCAAGCCCACGACCTCGACCAGGACGCCGGCGCTGGATGAGTTCGGTGTCGACCTGACCGCCATGGCGCGTCAGGACCGGCTGGATCCCGTCATCGGCCGCGAGACAGAGATCGAGCGGGTCATCCAGATCCTCTCGCGTCGGACGAAGAACAATCCGGTCCTGATCGGGGAGGCCGGCGTCGGCAAGACCGCCATCGTGGAAGGGCTTGCCCAACGGATTGTCGCCAGCAACGTGCCCGAAACCCTGCTTCGGAAGCGGGTCGTACAGCTTGACCTCGCCGGCATGGTGGCCGGGACCAAGTATCGCGGGCAATTTGAGGAGCGGCTGAAGGCTGTCGTGAAGGAGATTCAACAGGGGCAGAGCATCATCCTGTTTATCGACGAGCTGCACACGCTGGTGGGCGCCGGCGCCGCAGAAGGCGCCATCGATGCGTCCAGCATGTTGAAGCCGGCGCTTGCGCGCGGGGAGTTGCAATGCATCGGCGCGACAACCCTCGACGAGTATCGCCGCCACATCGAGAAGGACCGGGCGCTCGAGCGGCGATTCCAGGCTGTCCAGGTCGGGCCGCCGAGTGTAGAGGAGACGATCCGGATCCTTCGGGAGATTAAGGACCGCTACGAGGCACATCACTGCGCGGTCATTACCGACGAGGCTGTGACGGCTGCGGCGCGTTTATCGCAGCGCTACATCGCCGACCGCTTTCTGCCCGACAAGGCCATTGATGTTATCGATGAGGCCGGTTCGCGGGCGCGACTGAAAACCCTGATGTTGCCCCAGGAACTCCGCGAGATGGAAAACGAGGTCGAGCGTCTCAGGGTCCAAAAGGAAGACGCGATCCGGACCCAGGCCTTTGAGGTTGCGGCCAGGCTCCGCGACTCTGAGCGTAAGCTCCGGGCTGATTTGGAAGAGAAAAAAGCCCGCTGGAAGGAGTCCAGGTCGAAGGAAAAGACCGTCGTGACGGCCGAGGAGGTCGCCTACATCGTCTCCAAGTGGACAGGCATTCCGCTGTACCAGATTGAGGAGGAAGAATCGGCGAAGCTGATGCGGATGGAGCAGGAGCTGGCCAAACGAGTAGTGGGGCAGATCGAGGCGATAGAGAGCGTCAGTCGCGCCATTCGTCGTTCGCGGGCCGGGATTAAGAGTCCGAGTCGTCCCGTCGGATCGTTCATCTTTCTCGGGCCGACCGGCGTGGGGAAGACTGAGCTGGCCAAGGCGCTCGCGGAATTCCTGTTCGGCACGGAGGACGCGCTAATCCGCGTCGACATGTCGGAGTACATGGAGCGTTTCTCCACCTCCCGCCTGATCGGCGCCCCTCCTGGGTATATCGGGTACGACGATTCAGGCCAGCTCACTGAGAAGGTCCGGCGTCGGCCGTTCTCGGTCATCCTCCTGGATGAGATAGAAAAGGCCCACCCGGAGGTATTTAATCTGCTCCTGCAGATCTTCGAGGATGGTCGTCTGACCGACAGTTATGGCCGCATTGTGGACTTCAAAAATACCATTCTGATCATGACGAGTAATATCGGCGCCCGCCAGATCGGCCTCCATACCGCGATGGGCTTTGCGAAGGGGGGTGACGAGGCGGTCACGTACGACAAGATGAGGGATACCGTCCTTGGCGAACTGAAACGGGTCTTCAATCCCGAACTGCTCAACCGGCTCGATGAGGTGATTGTCTTCCACCAGTTGAGCAAGAACGAGCTCTGTAAGATCGTGGACTTGATGCTTGCCCGCCTGCAGCTTCAGCTCGCGGAGCGCAAGATCTTGCTGGCGGTTGATGAGAGCGCGAAAGAATTTCTGATCAATCGAGGATTTGACCCGACCCTCGGTGCCAGGCCGCTGCGCCGCGCCATCCAGCGCTATGTGGAGGACCGATTGGCTGAAGAGGTGCTGAGGGGGCGGTTTGCCGAAGGGGGCACCCTCAGGGTAAAATTGGAGGGAGATGCCTTATCCTTCGAAGAGATCAGCCTCCTCGAAGCCCCCAAATAGCCTCACTTACCTCCAGTCTACAGCTCTTTTACGCGGGCCCGTCCGGGCGAGTTTCTCCTTGCGTTATCATGGTTAAGGTGGTAAGGTTGGCGCGTTTCATTTGAGCGTAGAGGCATCCCCCCCATCCAGACTCGAGGAGCAGAAGCGTTCAGTGCAACCCTTCGCGAGTAAGGTACGGTTTCTCGCCGCCAGTTCTCTCATTCTCTCCGTATTCTTCGTATTGGCATTCGGCAACGCCTTCGGCCAGGAACAGGCACCGGTCAAACAGCTCGATATCAAGGGAAGCCGTAAGATCGATGAGGCGACCATTCGGTTCAAGCTCAAGACCCGGGTCGGAGAGCCGTTCTCACTGGAAAAGATCAGAGAGGATGTCAAGACCGTCTATCGGTTGGGCTTTTACGACGATGTCGCCGTAGATGCCGATATCTTTGAGGGAGGCCTGAAAATCACCTTCATCCTCACCGAAAAGCCGACCATCCGGGAGGTAAAGATCCGAGGCAACAAGGGGATTGCCACCGACAAGATCAAAGAGAAGCTGACACTCACTGAGGGTGGAGTATTCAATCCCCAGACGGTGGCGGCGAATGCGGAAAAGGTGCGGCTGCTTTACGAAGAAGAAGGGTATTACCAGGCAAAGGTCGTCCCGCAGACGGAGAAGACCCCGGAGGGAGATATCTCTGTTACCGTTGAGATCAACGAGGGGGGAAAATTTGAGATTGCCACTATTCGGATCCTTGGCGCCAAAGGTCTCAGCGAAGATGAGATCAAGGCGCGCATCGCCACCAAGGAGCTGTTTCTCTTCTTCTTTTTTGGGACGCTGAAACGCGATGAGTTGCAACGCGATCTCGATCGGATTAAGGCGTACTACCTGGATAACGGTTATCTCGATATTAAGGTAGGGGAGCCGGAGATCCGGGTGATTGAGGCAAAACAGAAGCTCGAGATCGGCATCCGGGTGGACGAGGGCGCACAATATCGGGTCGGAGAGCTGGGAATTGCCGGCAATACGGTCTTTTCTACTGAGGAGGTGTTGAAGCCGCTTCAGATCGCCAGGCAGGGTATTTTCAGCCGGGAGGTACTCCAGCGGGACATGCTGACGCTGACGGATCGGTATTCGGAGCGCGGGTATCTCTTTGCGGATGTCACCCCGACCATTAACACTGATCGTGAGAGCCATATTGTCGATGTGGGGCTGGACATCAGTGAAGGGAAGCAGGCCTTCCTGGAACGAATCGAGATTGCAGGCAACACCAAGACTCGCGACAAAGTCATCCGGCGGGAGATCCCTCTGAACGAGGGCGACCTGTACAATAGCCGTCTCTTGGCGCGCGGTCGTCAGAATCTGACCAATCTCGGCTTTTTCGAGGAGGTTAAGATTGAGACGCGCCGGGGTACGGCTGAGGACCGGGTGGACATCGATGTGATGGTGAAGGAGAAGCCGACCGGCTCCTTTAGTGTCGGAGGTGGTTTCAGCTCCATCGATGGCATCCTGGGTTCGGGTTCTGTCACTCAGGAGAACTTTCTCGGATTGGGGCAGCGGATGTCGCTCTCGGCGCAGCTTGGCGCCAGAGCAAGCCGGTTTGTGTTGAATTTCTTCGATCCTCATATCCTGGATACGGGGACCTCGCTGGATCTCTCGGCCTTCAATCAGCGCATGCTCTTTGACCAGCAGATCGGCTTTGACCAGGATACCAAGGGCGGGTCGATCGCCTTCGGCCGACGACTCCACAAGGAGTTGTTCGGTTCACTGGGCTATCGGTACGAGCGTGACAAGATCTTTAGTGTTGCCGACAACGCGCCTACGCTCATTCAGAAGCAGGAAGGGACGAGTACCACCGGGAGGGTGTCGCTCGGCCTCTCGATGAACCTCACGGACAATCGCCTCGATCCGACCACCGGCTTCACCGGGGCGGCAACGTATCAGATTGCCGGGAATTTTCTGGGCGGGAGCAATAAGTTTCAGCGCATCAATCTCGATCTTGGGTACTACCACCCGCTGGTCTGGAAGCTGGTCGGGCATATCCGCGGCAACCTGATTGTGGCGGACGCCTACGGTGGGAAGTCGCTACCGGTTCAGGAACGGATCTATCTCGGTGGGACCACCACGGTTCGAGGGTTCAAGACCTTTCACCTGAGCCCTACCGAGACCGTGACGGATGCCGACGGCTCGACGCACAGGGAGCGGATCGGCGGTACCAAGGCCCTCTACTTTAATAACGAGGTGATGTTTCCCCTCTACGAGCCGTTGGGTCTCAAGGGCCTGGTGTTTTTCGATGCGGGTAATGCCTTCGCAGGGGGGGAGAGTCTCTCGCTGACCGATCTACGACCGACAGCCGGGGGCGGCGTTCGTGTAGCCACCCCATTTGGCTTGGTTCGCGTCGAGTGGGGTCTCAATCTGGACAAGCGACCCGGGGAGTCGAGCAGCGCGGTGCATTTGACTATGGGATCGGTATTTTAGCATCAGGAGGAAACGACGTATGATGCGTCCGATATGCGGTTGGCGAAAATTGGCGTTCTGTGGGACCACGGTGATAATCTTCACGGCGTCCGCGGTTTGGGCTGCGGATTCTCCGATGCGACTCGGGTTTGTCGACCTTCAGGCGGTCATTACCCAGTCGAAAGAGGGGCGAGCCGCAGAGGACAAGGTGAAGGCGGAGGCGGCTGAGAAACAGAAAGAGATCAGTGCGAGAGAGGCTGAGATCAAGCAGATGGACGCGGATCTCCAAAAACAGACATCCGTCCTGAGTGAGGCTGCGAAGAAGGAGAGAGAGGAAGAGATTCGGCGTAAGCTTCGTGATCTCAAGCGAGTCACGGAGGACGTCAATCGTGACTTGGCCAAGCGGGAAGGCGAGATGGTGAATGATCTGCTCAGGGATCTCACGGCTCTGATTCGAGACTATGGTAAAGAGAAGGGATATACCCTTATTGTCGAGAAGGGGCAGAGTGGTGTGATTTACGGCAACGATGCGGCTGATCTGACCAAAGAGATACTCGAGCGTTATAACACCCGCCGAACCAAAAAATAGTTGTTGCGATGCAACTGAGAGAGCTGGCTGAAAAGCTGGGATGCCGGCTGGTCGGTGACGGTGAGACCGAGGTTCATCGTCTTGCTCCGCTGCACGAGGCGAGTGAGGGGGACTTGGTCTTTATAGCAAGGACCACCGACTTGCCGAAACTGAAGACGAGCAAGGCCTCTGCCGCAATTATACGTGAGGGGAGCCCGCCCTGCCCCAGGCCGACGCTGCTGGCGAACGATCCCTACCTGACTTTTGTCCAGGCCCTCCGTCTTTTGTATACCTCGGATCAGCCAACGCCCGGTGTCCATCCATCCTGCGTCATACAGGAAGGCGTGCGCCTGGAAGAGGATGTGGCGATCGGACCGCTCTCGGTTGTTGAGGCAGGGGTAACGATTGGCCGGAGGAGCGTTGTGGGCGCACAGGTCTACATCGGGAAAGACTCGCGCATCGGCGCCGACTGCCGGCTCTACCCGCAGGTCATGATCCGGGAGGGTGTCGAGATCGGCGATCGGGTGATTATTCACAGCGGGACTGTGATTGGGAGCGATGGCTTCGGGTATGTCAGGGGCGAACAGGGAATTCGTATCAAGATCCCGCAGGTGGGGCGGGTGATTCTTGAGGATGATATAGAGATCGGTGCTAACGTAACGATCGATCGGGCGACGATAGGGGTGACGCGGATCAAGCGTGGAACCAAGATCGACAATCTGGTCCAGATCGCGCACAACGTTGTCGTGGGTGCCGATACGGTGATTGCGGCCTTGAGCGGCATCTCCGGAAGTGCGAAGATCGGAGATCGTGTCACGCTGGCCGGCCAGGTCGGGATCGTCGATCATATCGAAATTGGCGATGATGCCACCGTGGGAGCGCAGGCTGGAGTTGCGAAGAGTCTGCCGCCTGAAAGCGTTGTTCTCGGCTCGCCCGCCGTACCGCATCTCACATTCAAGCGCCGCGTTGCCGCAGCGAGTCGGCTTCCCCAGATCCTCAATACGCTCAAGCGTATTGAGGCGCGTCTGGTATCGCTGGAGAGCGCCAGTGGGACAGAGGGACAACAGTCGCAGACTGCTCAGTCGATATCCGAAAGGGGAGCCCATTGATAGATATTCGACAGATTCAGGAGATGCTTCCTCACCGTTATCCGTTCCTTCTGGTCGATAGAATCCTCGAGATCGAGCCTGGAAAGAGGGTGGTAGGGCTGAAGAACGTGACCATCAATGAGGCCTTCTTTCAGGGTCACTTTCCTGGACAGCCGATCATGCCTGGAGTATTGGTGATCGAGGCGATGGCGCAGACCGGAGGCGTCCTGTTGATGCGGACACTGAACGTGAGCGCCGAAAAGAAGCTCGTTTATTTTACCGGTATCGACCGCGCGAAGTTTCGCAGACCCGTACTTCCTGGGGATCAGTTACGGTTCGAGATCGAACTGCTCCAAATGAGAAGTCGGAACTGTCGAATGCAAGGCATGGCGTTTGTGCAGGATAAATTAGCTGCAGAGGCCGAGCTGTCGTGTATGGTTGTTGACCGGGAATCGCCGAACCTCCCTTCCGGCGTTCCTGTCGTGATGGGAGCCTAATGACACAGATTCATCCTTCGGCAGTTGTTGCCCCGGAGGCCAAGCTGGCGTCTGACTGCCGCATCGACGCCTTTTCAGTGATCGGTCCCGATGTGGTGGTGGGATCAGGGACCATCATCGGCTCGCATGTCGTGATCGAGGGGATCACGGAGATCGGAAAACGATGCCAAATCTTCTCTCATGTTGTTCTCGGCACAGCGCCTCAGATCTTCCAGGACAGGGGTGAGAGAACGAAACTGGTTATCGGCGATGAGACGGTTATCCGGGAATTCGCATCGGTCCATCGTGGCTCGGTGAAGGGTAGAGGCGTAACGGCACTGGGATGTCGGAACTACATTATGGCCTATGCCCACATCGCACACGATTGTATTGTACACGACGACGTCGTCGTCGCCAGTCAGGCCGGTTTGGCCGGCCACGTTGAGGTTGAAGCGCGAGCCGTAATTGGCGGGCAGACCGGGATCCATCAGTTCGTTCGCATCGGCCAATGCGCCATGGTCGGCGCTTGCTCGGCGGTACTGCAGGATATCCCACCCTTCCTCAAGGCGCAGGGCAATCGAGCCAAATGCTACGGGTTGAATACGGTGGGCCTGCGTCGCCATGGTATGTCTGAGGAGGCGATCCTTCGACTCAAGCAAGCCTATCGGTTGCTCTTCTTATCCCACTTGAATACGTCCCAGGCGTTGGATCGGATCGCATCGGAGGTGACCTCTTGCCCGGAGATTGATCACTTGATGTACTTCATTAAGTTATCGGCCAGAGGGATTGCGCGCTGATGGTAGGTGCCAGGTACGGGGTGCGAAGTGCTGAACGCTGGGTTTAGGGTTTGGGGTTTAGGGTCCATACCCCATACCCGTTTCTCCGGTGCGGTGCGGTTCTCTACGCCTCGCACCTCGCACCTCGGACAGGACTAGTGGAGCGCCTTGGGATCATAGCCGGCGGGGGTCCGCTTCCGATTGTCGCCGCGCGGGATGCGCGCATGCAGGGGCTGAGGGTCGTGGCGGTAGCCGTCGAAGAGGCGGCTTCTATCGATCTGGTTGATGAAGTCGATGCGATCTGTTGGGTTGGGGCCGGACAACTTGGGCGGTTGATTGCAGCGCTCAAGCGTGAACAGGTGACGGATGCCGTCATGCTTGGAAGGGTCCCGCTTGATTTACTCTTTTCCCGCGCGAAGATCGATCTGGCCGGTCTGTGGTTCTATCTGAAGCTGAAAGACCGACGCGGCGATACGATCCTCTCGAGCGTGGGTGATCTGCTGGCGAGGGAGGGGATCACGCTGCATGATTGCAGACGGTTCCTTTCCTCGATTGTATTGCGGAAGGGCGTATTAACGGCACGAGCGCCCTCATCGGAGGAACAGCAAGATATCGGCTTCGGGAGGGAGCTTGCTCGGTCGATTGCGCAGTTGCGAATCGGCCAAACGGTCGTAGTGAAACGCCGAACCGTCCTCGCCGTAGAGGCGCTGGAGGGAACAGATGCCGCCATTCGCCGCGGCGGCACACTCGGCAATGGAGGAGTGGTGGTCGTCAAGGTGGGACGTCCGGATCAGGATATGCGCTTCGATCTACCGGTTATCGGGCCGGAGACTGTGGCGGCTCTTGAAGATGCGGGCGCAACGGCGCTGGCCCTGGATGGCGATCAGACGTTAATTCTCGAACGGGAGCAGGTTGTGGCGAGGGCCGATCGGCTTGGCCTGGCGATTGTGGCGGATTAAGGGCGCGGTCCTGCTGACCTTGAGGGACAGATTGGGCATGAAGAACGGGAATAACGGAAAGCCGGTTCGAGTCGGTGTCGTGGGTGTGGGCTATGTGGGACATCATCACGCCAGGATCTATTCGGAGTTGCCTGGTGTTGAACTGGTCGGAGTCGTCGATATCGACGAGCATCGCCTGCAGGAGGTTGGGCTGCGGCATCGGATCCGACTGTGTCGGGATTACCGCGAGCTTCTGGAAAGGGTAGATGCTGTCAGTATCGCGGTTCCGACCCTGCTGCACTACCCGATTGCCAAGGAATTTCTGAAGCGCGGGGTGGACGTATTGGTAGAGAAACCGATTGCGCAGCTCCCCGCTCAGGCCGACGAACTGGTTGAGATCGCCAGACTTGACGATCGAATCTTTCAGGTCGGCCACATCGAGCGATTCAACGGCGCGGTGAAGGCGCTCGAGGCTGTTGTGAGGAGCCCAGGCTTCATCGAATGCCACCGCCTTGGTCCTTTCGCTCACCGCAATACGGACGTCGATGTCGTCCTTGATCTGATGATCCATGACATCGATATTGTGCTGAACCTGGTCAAGTCGCCTGTCGTCGCGGTGACGACTGTCGGGGTTCCGGTCATCTCCGATCAAGTGGATATCGCCAATGCTCGGCTTGAGTTTGAATCGGGGTGTGTCGCCAACCTGACCGCCAGCCGGGTGAGCATCGAACGAGTGCGGCGGATACGGATCTTTCAACGCGATACCGTCATCTCCCTTGATTATACCCAGCAAGAGATCACGGTGTACCATCGTATCCCAGGGGCGAGTGAGGCGGCCGACGAAACCACCCCGGCGATCGTGAAAGAAGAGATCCCCATTGATAAGGCAGAGCCGCTTCGCGTCGAGCTTGAAAGTTTTATCGAGTGCGTGCGGGCCCGGAAAAGACCGCTGGTGTCGGGAGAGGAAGGACGGGATGCCCTGAAAGTGGCCTCTCAGATTGTGGAGCGGTTGTAGGCCAGATGCGGGATGGTCGGATCCTGATTGTCGCAGGCGAGTCCTCGGGAGATCTGCATGCCGCCGGGGTGGTTGCTGAGCTGCGGCGGCGCGCCCCGGACCTGACCATAGAGGGAATCGGGGGAGAGAGGATGCGTCGGGCGGGCGTCCGTCTTCACGCGCATGCCGGAGATCTGGCTGTCGTGGGCCTTGTCGAGGTGGCTGGCAGGCTCCCTGCTATCTGGCGCGCGTACCGGAGCATGATCCGCTGCTTACGCGACCGACGCCCCGATCTGGTGATCCTTGTGGATTTTCCGGACTTCAACCTGAGGCTCGCTCGCCGTGCATTCCGACTGGGCATTCCGGTGGTCTACTTTATCGGTCCGCAGGTATGGGCGTGGCGTGCCGGCCGGATACGAGCGATTGCCAGGTATGTCCGACGGCTTTTGGTTATCTTTCCCTTTGAGGAAGGTTTCTATCGAGACCGGGGGGTTGAGGCGTCATATGTCGGACACCCGCTTATGGATCGATTAGCATGCGCACCATCGATGGATGAGGCGCGTCGCCGTCTGGGGCTGGAGGGGGAGGCTCCGGTGTTGGGGCTTCTGCCTGGCAGCCGCGTAGGTGAACTTGCGCGGCATCTGCCCGTCTTACTCAGATCGGCCAAGCAACTGATGGCGGAGCGGCCGGATCTTCGTGTCATAATCGCCGCGGCCGACGGGCTGCCCCTCGACCTTATCGGGTCCTACGTCAACCAAGAGGCTGTCTCAGTCAGAGTCGTACAGGGGCGGACCTACGAGGTCGTGGCTGCCTCTGATCTGATTCTTGTGGCGTCTGGCACCGCAACCCTCGAGGCAGGCATCATCGGGACCCCCATGGTGATTGTGTATCGTCTCGCATTTCTCTCATGGCTGTTTGGCCGCCTCTTGATCAGGGTTCCGTACATCGGTATGGTGAATCTGGTAGCGGGAAAACGGGTTGTGCCTGAGTTGATTCAATTTCAGGCGACGCCGGAGCGAATCGCCGACGAAGCGCGTCGGCTGCTCCAATCTGCAGAACAACGTTGCCGAACGCGGCAGGAGCTCCGGCAGATGCGTGATCGCCTGGGACCGTCTGGAGCCTTGAGCCGGACAGCAGACGCGATCCTTGAGTGTTTGCGGTCCGGCGTGTTGGAAGAGATGGTGGCCCAGGGCGGGTAATGGGGAAGTCGCCCTTGTCCCGGGCGGTCGGTGTGCTCAAGGAAGACCCCCGTGTTGCGCGAATGGTTCCATGGCTGGCTGCGGGGTTGATGCGATGCCTGTTTCGCTTGCTTCGAGTGGTTCATGTGGACCGTGCGTATCCGGAACGCTGCTGGGCAAGAGGGGAGCGGATCATCATAGCCTTCTGGCATGGCCGGCTCCTGATGATGCCGTTTGCCTATCCCGGCACGCCCAGCGCGCTACTGATCAGCCAGCATCGGGATGGAGAATATCTCAGCCGAATCGCAACGCGGTTTGGATTTGAGGTCGTTCGAGGCTCGGCAACGCGAGGCGGGATGCGCGCCGTGAAACAGATGATCCGCGCCATCAGAGAGAGGCTGAACCTGGCGATCGCCCCGGATGGGCCGAAGGGACCACGAGCAAAGGTGAAGTCCGGCGTCATCGAGATGGCGAGGCTGACTGGGGCCCCTATTGTGCCGGTCAGTTTCAGCGCATCGCGACGCCGACTCCTGAAGAGTTGGGATGCGTTCCTGGTGCCGGTTCCCTTTTCCCGCGCCGTCTACATCTGGGGAGAACCGATGTACGTGCCACGGACGGCGACGAAGGATGAGGTGGCGCAATACCAGGAAGCCCTTGAAGCCCGCCTGAATCTGCTCACGATGAAGGCCGATAATTATTTCCGATAGCGTTTTTAGCGTGTATTGCGTCTATTGCGTACAACGCAACGGACGCAACGGACGCAACGGACGCAATGACGCTGATGTATGCTGCCTACTCCTTTCTGCTGACCCTTGGTCTGCTCTGCTGGTCACCCTTCATCCTTTTGAAGATGCTTCGACGTTCCTCATACCGGGAAGGATGGTCGGAGCGTGTGGGTCGTTACCCTCAGGCGCTGTTCTTGCGGCTGCGACCGGTTCAGCCGATCTGGATACATGCCGTCTCGGTAGGGGAGGTCGGTGCCGCTTCTGTTCTGGCGAATCGCTGGAGGGCGTGCCGCCCAATGCCCTCATTTGTCGTCTCGACGGTGACCGGAACCGGACGAGAGGTCGCCAGACGTTCGCTTCCACAGGCGGCGGCCGTGGTTTACTTCCCAATTGATCTTCCGATGATGGTTCATCGGTCCTTGGCCACGGTGAGACCTCGCCTCATCCTTCTCACGGAGACGGAAATCTGGCCGAATTTCCTTCGCGCATGTGCGAATTCGAAGATCCCGGTTGCCATCATCAATGGTCGATTATCAGAGCGCTCGTTTTTACGCTATCGCCTCATCCGACCCTTTATTTGCCGAGTCCTGCAGCGCATCGATCTCTTTTGTATGCAAACCAGCGCAGACGCGGAGCGGATGCTTGCACTGGGTGCCAATCCTGAGCGGGTACACATCGTGGGCAACCTCAAGTTCGATGCAGTCCTCCACGCCGACACCTCATCACTGGCTGAACAGTGGCGTCGGGAGCTTCAGATCGACGCTCAGCGACAGGTCCTGGTGGCCGGCAGTACCCATCCCGGTGAGGATGAGGTGCTGCTTGAGGCCTTTCGCCGCCTGCGCGGAGAGTTCCAGGACCTGTTGCTGATTCTGGCGCCGCGCCATCCGGAGCGGGTAGCCCAGGTGGAAACGACGGTAGCCGGCCAGGGCCTGGCCGCCGTGAGGCGGAGCGCTCTACCTCGAGGAGGAAATGGTGCAAAGGAGGTGATTGTCCTGGATACCGTCGGTGAACTGTCGGGACTGTACGCGGTGGGGAGTATCAGCTTTATCGGGGGGAGCCTGATATCCAGAGGCGGCCACAACCTGCTCGAGCCGGCCCTGCACGGTCGTCCGGTTCTCTTTGGCCCTCACATGGAGAACTTCAGCGAGGCGAGCGCATACTTTGTCGAACGAGGAGCAGCGATCCAGGTGAACGACACAACGGACCTGGTCCGGCAGGTCGCCAGGCTTCTGCGCGATCCAGCCGAGAGAGCCATGATGGGTCAGGCGGCGCTGGCGGCGCTGGCGGCGCATCGGGGCGCATGCGAGCGGACCGTCACCCTTCTGGAGCGGTTCGTATTGTGAAAGGCATCGAGGCGCTCTCAGCCTGGACGTTGCGCTGCATGGCGGCGGCTCCGGAGCAATGGGCCGCTAACGCCTGGCTGACGTGCTTGCGCCCGGTGTCGCGTGCGTATGGGGCAGTCGTCTCGCTTCGGACCGCGCTCTTCTCGCATGGCCTCGTCGGGATACGCCGACTTCCGGTTCCGGTGCTGAGCGTCGGCAACTTGAGTGTTGGTGGAAGCGGAAAGACGCCGTTTGTCGAGATGTTGGCGGGTCGACTGCATCAGCGTGGCCAGCGGGTCGTCATCATTTTGCGGGGGTACAAGGGGGGATCGAAAGAGCCGACCATTGTCAGTGATGGCAGGGGCGTACAATGCGAGCCGCCGGTCGCGGCCGACGAGGCCTATTTGCTGGCCAGGCATCTGCCCGGTGTCGCTGTCTTGACCGGAGCCGACCGGCACCGTGTCGGTCAGGTCGCCCTTGAGCAGGTCGATTGCGGCGTCATTATTCTGGATGACGGGTTTCAGCATCTCCGGCTTCATCGCGATCTGGATATCGTGCTGGTTGACGCGATCAATCCGCTTGGATATGGTCGGCTACTGCCATCGGGTTTGTTGCGGGAGCCGCCGGAGGCGCTGAAGCGGGCCGACATGGTGGTTCTGAGTCATGCTGACGTCGGACGGGACGCGGATGCGGCGATACGAGCGATCCGACAATACACGCCTGTTGCGCCGATTGTCAGGGCCGTCCACCGGCCCGTCGCGCTTGTCGATGGGGGGAGTGAAGAACGCTCAGGGCTTGAGCGTCTTCGTGGCCGGCGGCTGCTGGCGGTCTCCGGTATCGCTCATCCGGGCCGGTTTGAAGCAACGCTTGTTCAGCTTGGCGCGTGTGTTGCGGCTCACCGTATCTTCCCGGATCACCACCGTTATACTTCCGCCGATCTGAAGATCATTCACGCAGCGGCTGAAGATGTCGGCGCCTCCATGGTAGTCACGACAGAAAAGGATATGGTAAAATTGGCGCGCCTGAACGTCGTGAGGGGGGGCGTCCCGCTCTACGCGCTGTCGATCTCGCTTGAATTAATTGAAGGGGCGGAACTGCTGGACGCGATGTTGAACCGCCTGATGAGACCGAACCTATCGTGAAGCCCAAGAACCAGGGCGGGGTTGCCGCCTATCTGGAATACCTCCTTGTAGCAGGCTTTGCGAAAGGCTTGTTCCACCTGCCATCGTCCATGGCGTACTCTATCGGTGAGGGGCTGGGCGCGGTTCTGTACCGTTTCGACCGCAAACATCGGTTGATTGCCCATGACAACCTGCGCCTGGCTTTTCATGGTGAGCTTTCCTCTCGAGAGATCGCTGAGCTTGCGCGTTCAACCTTCGTCAATCTTGGCCGAACTGTGGTGGAGACCTGCCGGATGCTCAAGATCGATCGGGAGAACTTTCGGCAATTCATCCGGATCGAAGGGTATGAGCACTTTCAACAGGCCAAGCACCGAGGGAAAGGGATCATTTACATTACCGCGCACCTGGGATCGTGGGAACTGCTGCCGCTTGCGTCCGCCCTTATGGGGGAGCCATTGTCTATTGTGACACGCCCTCTGGATAACCCCTACCTTGATAGGGCAATCACCCGGTTGCGAACCGCCTGGGGAACGAGGGTATTTCCCAAGAAGCTGGTGATGCCGGCGCTGGTGCAGGCGCTGTGTCGCGGAGAGAGTATCGGGATTCTCATAGATCAGAATATCACCTGGAAAGAGGGAGTGTTTGTCGATTTCTTTGGCGTACCGGCCTGTACGGCCCTCGCGCCTGCGCTCCTGGCCCTCAGAACCGATGCATCGGTCCTTCCGGTCGCCATCATGCGGTGCGGGCGTGACCGGCACACCGTCCTTATAGAGCAAGAGATTCCCCTAATCAGAACTGGACGTGTGAGAGCGGACGTTGTTGCCAACACCGCCTCGTTCACCAGGGCCATCGAAGGACTGGTGCGGAAGGAGCCGTCCCAGTGGTTCTGGGTCCACCGCAGATGGAAAACGCAACCGCGTCCCGAGTCCCCCATACCCCACATCCCACACCCCACACCCTATACCCGGAACTCTGGATTATGAGCCTCGCGACACTCCATGTTCGGAAGACGTTCGAACCCGACCGGTTACGATCCATTCTGGTCGCAAGCCCGAATTGGTTGGGCGACGCGGTTCTTGCGCTTCCCGTGCTTGCTAACCTTCGCCGCTCCTTTCCTGACGCACGAATCGCGCTCCTGGTGCGTTCGTGGCTCAGTCCGCTGTTTCGCTCCTTGCCGTTCGTCGACGAGCTCGTTGAGTTGCCGCGCACGGGTGAGTTGATATGGGCGGCGACGGCGTTGCGGAAACGAGGCTTTGACGTGGCCCTGCTTTTGCCGAACAGCTTCCGGACGGCGCTGATCAGTCGTTTGGCAGGGATTCCGCACCGGGTAGGGTACATGGCCGATGGACGGGGTTCTCTATTGACCGTGGGAGTGCGCCCGTCGAGCGGAATGGTGCTGCATCAGGCAGACGCCTACCTTGGCCTGCTCCGAGCGCTGAAGTGGGATTCCTGGTTACGTCCGACCGGGTTCCTGCTGCCGCCAGAGAGCGATGCCGAAGCGGAGAAGCTGCTCACCGAGTCCGGTCTCTCCCCTGACGTTCGAGTCATCGGCATTGCCCCCGGGGCCAGCTATGGGACGGCAAAGCGCTGGCCGTCGGAACGATTTGCGGAGGTTGCCGATCTTCTGGCGGATCGCCTCGGCATAGTTGCCATTTTGTTCGGCTCCCCGCAGGAAGCGCCATTAACAAGAGCCGTTCACGAGCGAATGCACGGGGCTGCTATCAACTTCGGCGGCCGGACGTCGCTTACGGAATTAGCCAGCCTGCTCCGCCGGTGCGCGCTGCTCCTGACGAACGATACGGGGACGATGCATCTGGCCTCTGCTCTGGGGATCCCATGTATCGCCCTGTTTGGTCCGACGGATCCGCACCGCACCGGCCCTCTCGGCCTTGGCCATCAGGTTCTTCACGATCCACCGGCCTGTAGTCCATGTCGCTACCGCAACTGTCCTATCGATCATCGATGTATGCAGGCGCTGGATGTGGAAAGGGTAGTGGCCGCAGCGGAAGCCGTTCTCACCCGATCACCCTTGACCGCTGTGGCAAACGTCCGACGAACACCGGCGATCTTTCTTGACCGGGACGGCACCATCAATGAGGAGATAGGGGCGATTCAACATCCGGATCGTATGAGACCGATCCCGGGGGCGGCGGAAGCATTGAAACGCCTCGGTGAGGCGGGGTATCTGCGGATCGTGGTCAGCAACCAGGCGCGGGTTGCCCGAGGGGACGCAACCGAAGAGCTGGTTGACGTGACGCATCAGCGACTTCTGGAATTGCTCCACGCCGATGGGGGCGAGACCGACGCCTTCTACTACTGCCCTCACCATCCGCGAGAGGGGCGCTTCCCATACAGACGGGACTGCCTGTGTCGCAAGCCCAATCCCGGATTGGTTCAGCAGGCGGCCTATGAGCAGCAGGTAGACCTGGAGCGATCGTATGTGGTGGGGGATAAGGTGAGCGACATGCTGCTCGCCAATCGACTGGACCTGCCTTCGGTGCTGGTCCTGACCGGCTATGGGCGCGAGTCGTTGGAACGTCTGCATGCGGCGGGCGGTCCGATGCCGGCCTGTACGACAAAAGATCTGCTGGGTGCCGCTGAGTGGATTGTGCAAAGGCGCAGCCCGGGATGACCACCTCGTTGTGGACCGACCCCGTGCCGATGGACCAGGTGCGGCGGATTCTTATCATCAAGCCGAGTTCGCTTGGCGATGTAGTGAATGCGCTCCCGTTCCTCAGCTCGCTCAGACAGCGATACCCTGATCGATACATTGCATGGCTGGTGGAGGAGGAGGCGGCAGAACTGCTGCTGGGTCACCCCTTGCTGGATCGCGTCATCGTATCAGGTCGCAGACGATGGAGTCGGGAGATACGATCCCCCTTTCGCGGGTCTGCGGCGCTGCGAGAACTTGCTGCGCTGATCGCCGAAATCCATCAGGGTCGGTACGACCTTGTAGTCGATTTACAGGGACTGCTGAAAAGCGCCCTCATGGTGATCTGCGCTGGGGCGCAATTTCGGGTCGGCCTTGCCGGGGCCCGAGAGGGGAGCAGGCGCGCGTTGACTCACGTGGTCCCGCTTCCAGCCGGACCGCTGCATGCTGTGGATCGATACCTGGAGGCCGCCAAGTGTCTGGGCGCAGAGCCGTTATTGAAGACGTTTGTATTCTCATCCCGTCCCGACGACGGGGCGAGGGCGGAGGCGCTCCTGACTGAGGCAGGCGTAGGGCCGAATACGTTGGTCATTGCCCTGAATTCCCAGGCGCGTTGGCCGACAAAACTCTGGGGAGAGGAGCAGTTTGCGCAGGTGGGGGAGGTCCTGGCGCGTCGACACGGGGCGAAGATCGTAGTAATCGGATCTTCCTCGGACCTTCCGGCGGCCAGGCGTCTGGCGCGTCGCATGAACCCGGCGCCGTTTGTAGCAGCCGGTCGGACGGATCTGAAGGTGCTGATTGCGCTCATGAAGCGGATCGACCTCCTGGTGACGGTAGATTCCGGCCCTATGCATCTGGCCGCCGCACTCGGGACTCCGCTCATCGCGCTCTTTGGTCCGACCGATCCCCGCCTCATCGGTCCCTATGGGGGCGACGGGGTCGTACTCCGCGTCCCCCTACCCTGTAGTCCCTGCTCAAAGCGGCGGTGCCGGATAGAGATAGATCGTTTGTGTATGCACTCAATCTCGGTCGAAGAGGTGGCGGAAGCCGCCTCCGCGCGCCTGGCTAGAGGTGCCCGAGACGCAACAGGCGCAATCACTGCAATGACGCAACAGACGCTATAGACACGAGGGACTGACGATGATTCGACAGGCAGTCGCAGCCGGCTCGTTCTATCCGGAAATGCCCGAGCGCTTACGGGCGCAGGCCGCCGATCTGATCGCAGGGGACCTTCCAAAAGTACGCGCTATCGGGGCTATTGTCCCCCACGCCGGCTATATCTACTCCGGGAAGATCTCCGGTGCCGTGTACGGCAGACTTGTGTTTCCCGATGTCTTCGTGATCCTGGGGCCGAACCATACCGGCGTAGGGGCGGGGGTGGCGATCATGACCCATGGGAAATGGGAAACGCCTCTGGGACAGATACCCATCGACACAGAGTTGGCTACGGCTATTCTACGGAACTCGCAGACCATCGAGGAGGATCAGCTCGGGCACCAGCGCGAACACTCGATCGAGGTCCAGCTTCCTCTTCTTCAGGCGTCTGACCGTCCCTTCTCCTTTGTGCCGATCTGTCTTTTCAGCAGTGAATATGCGGTCTGTCAGGATGTCGGCTTGGCGGTAGCTCAGGCCATCGCGGGATTGAATCGATCGGTGCTGATAGTGGCCAGCACCGACATGAGTCATTATGTGAGTCGGGAACAGGCCAAGATAAAGGACCACCTGGCCATCGAGGCCATCGTGGCGTGCGATCCCCAACGGCTGCATCGGATCGTGCGACGCGAAGGCATTACCATGTGCGGATTTCACCCGACGACCGCACTACTGGTTGCCGCCCAAGAACTGGGGGCCACCTCGGCAGAACTGATCGGCTACGCGACCTCAGCCGATGTCACTAAGGATGACTCCAGCGTGGTCGGTTACGCCGGGTTGGTTGTGGCATAAGGACGAGAGGGGCGAATTCTCTTGACAAGCATAGATCGGCTTGATTAATGTTCTTCGAGTTTTAGTCGACTGCGCAAAGACGATCGTTGCGAGCAGCGAAGGTAGACCCGATTGATACCCAAACAGATGGTGAAAGCGCCCGCACTGATCAGGTATAGGCGATCAGATACGCGTAGAGACGGAATGCTGCGCCGATGGGGCGGAGTCCCCGCTATTATCTGTCCCATGATTCTCGCATTGGCGGGAGCGACGGTTGCGAATGCTGCCTCTCTGGCTTATGTGACGAACTCCGGCTCAAACAACGTCTCTGTCGTTGATACTGTAACAAAGGCTATTTTTACCACAATCTCGGTTGGACTGACGCCTGAGCAGGTTACTGTTACGCCGAACGGCGCCTTCGCTTACGTCGCCAACTTCGGCTCCAACACCGTTTCGGTCATTGCTACCGCCACCAACACCGTGGTCGGGAGCCCAATCCCGGTCGGGTCTAACCCAGTCGGCATTGCCATCACCCCGAACGGCGCCTCTGT
>CABIKM010000039.1 GCA_902196205.1 Candidatus Methylomirabilis lanthanidiphila
ATCGAGTCAACGTACCCCAGACCCCCCAAATCCCCCCCCCCCTTTATCAAAGGGGGGATGGGGGGGATTTAGCTCGCACCTCGCCACCATCCGACGCCGGCGGACTCCAGGTCGAGGGACACCTGCGCTCTGATGTCCTGCGTTGGGGGAAGCTGATTCTGACCGGTACGGAAACCGACCTGCACTACTGCTGTCGGCTCCTGACAGTCCGTCGACTCCGCGGCGGCTTCTACGGCGGAACCCTCTCGAGTGCTGCCGCCCTCGACTGGCGCGGGCCGATTCCCCGCGCGACCGTCGCGACGCATCTGGAGGGGGTCCAGACCGAACCGTTGCTGAGCGCTATCCAGGAGCCACGATGGACCTTGCGCGGAATCGTGACGCTGGACTCGAAAATGGAGCTGTCAGGGCAACCGGGTCCCGAGGCGCTCGCCAGAACTACGGGTCAAACCGACATCGCCGTGACGAATGGACGCGTGACCGGTTATGCACCACTGGAACGGATCTCCAAAACCGTCGATCCGGTCCTGAAGGAATTAGGGATCGCTTCTCCCTCACTAAACGAGTTCGACCGCCTGAGCGCCCATTGGACGCTCGACGGTGGGGTCCTGCGAACCAGGGATTTGATGTTGGTCCGGGACGGCACCAAGTTCTATGCCGCCGGAAGTTATAATCTGCTCAATCAGACCATGGACTTCGACGTCACGGCCAAGGTAGCGAAAACGACGCTGGAGGCGAAGGTACAGGGACCCTCGTCCGACCCGGTCGTCACGCCGCAGGCAGGCAGTATCGAGGGACGTATCAGAACCGAGGTCGGCAAGCTCCTGGGAAAGGATCGAGGTAAGGACCTGGGAAAGATGCTGAAACAACTCTTCAGCCGCTGAGGAGAACAATGCGACTGGGTATTGTCACCCCGTTCTATATCCCGTCCGTCCGCGGCAATTCGATTACGGTCCAGCGTATCGAATCGGGATTGCGGGATCAGGGCGTGATCGTCCGGATCTGGTCCCTGGAGGATAATCCTACGTCGGCGGAGATCAGGCAATCGCTGGACGCATTCGCCCCTGATCTCGTTCATGGATTCCATATCAGTGCGTCGGGGCGGATCGTCACGGACACTGCGTGTCGATTAGGTATCCCCTCGATCCTCAGTGTGACCGGCACCGATGTCAACACCGACCTCTTCGATCCTCACCGGAGAGCAGAGGTCATGGATGTCCTTCGACGGGCAACGCGCGTCGTGGTCTTTCATAACGTGATGCGGGTTAAGCTCGGCAGCGAACTGCCCGAGATAGAAGACCGAATCCGGATAATCGGTCAGACGGTTCACTGCCATGAGGCCCCATTCGATCTCCGACACCACCTCGGCCTGGCACATGATGATCTGATCTTCCTGATCCCTGCAGGTATCCGACGCGTCAAAAATATCACCTTCTGCCTGAAACCGCTTGACACGCTCCGAACGCAGTATCCCCACGTCAAGGCCGTCTTCGTCGGGCCGATCATCGAGGCTGCCGAAGGGGCCAGATTGCGGGAACTTCTGCGCGATTATCCATGGGCCTTCTACCTGGGACCGGTTCCTCACGAGCAGATCTGCGCCATACTGAAGGCGGCAGATGTCGTCATCAACTCGTCGCTCTCCGAAGGCGGCATGGCCAATAGCATCCTGGAGGCGATGCATTGCGGGCGAGCAGTCCTGGCCTCGAATATCGAGGGCAACCGATCGGTCGTACGTGACGGGATCGATGGGCTCCTCTTCGCATCGGAGTCGGAGTTTGCCCACAAGGCGGAACGGCTGATCAGCGAACCGAGCCTCCGCCACGAGCTGGGGAAGAACGGCAAAGAGAAGATCGAGCGGGAGTTCTCCGGAGAACGGGAAATCCACAACTATCTCCAACTCTATCAGGACGCGATCGAGACCTGCTCGCACAGATCATAGACAATACATCATGGACCTTCACGTTCTCGATCTGTTCTGCAGAATCGTCGAATCGGGCAGCTTCTCGAAGGCGGCCGACGCGATGTACCTGACCCAACCGACGGTCAGCGGCCACATCAAGAAGCTGGAGAAACATGTAGGAGTCCGCTTGCTCGATCGCCTCGGACATCGGGCCACCCCGACCAAGGCCGGCGACCTGCTCTATCGCTATGCCAAGCGGATGCTGGCGCTCAGGCATGAGGCCCAACAGGCCATCGACGAGTTCAAAGGCGGACTGAAGGGAGAACTGATACTCGGCGCCAGCAGCATTCCCGGCGGCTATCTGTTGCCGCCGCTGATCGGACCGTTCAGGACCCGCTATCCGGACATCTCTATCGTCCTCAAAGTCTCGGACTCGAAAGCGATCATCGAGGCGGTGATCGAGGGCGCCTATGAGGTCGGCGCCGTCGGCGCGCAGTTCGATGACGGGAGGCTCGAATACAGGACATTCGCCGAAGATGAGATGGTCCTGGTCGTGCCGCCTGCGCATCCCTGGACATTCAGGAAGAGCGTCAACGTAAAGGAACTGCCAAGCCAGCCGTTTCTGATCCGGGAGCGCGGCTCCGGAACGCGTAAGATTCTGGAGCAGGCCCTGGAACGACGCCATCTGTCGGTCGGCACCTTCAAGGTGATCGGAGAGATGGGCAGTAATGAGGCGATCCGACAAGCGGTCAAGACAGGCGTAGGTATCGCCATCATCTCCAGGCTCGCCGTCGCGAGCGACATCAACTGCCGCGAACTGCATGCCGTTCCCATCGCCGGTTTGAAGTTGATCAGGCCCTTCTACCTTATCACCCACCGCCACCGTTCACGTTCCCCAATCTGTAACGCCTTTCTCACGTTTATCGGGGCCTCCACACGTTCTGAGGATTCCCACCATTCCTGATTCTATTTTCAACTGACGCACACAGCTTGACGGATGTTTCGCGTAATCTTACCCTGTGTGTGAAGGAGAACGGTCATGGTAGAGCAGCTTGTCATTAATGTGGGGAACAACATCAGAGAGCTTCGCCGCCAACGAGGCCTGTCCCTGCGGCAGCTCAGCGAACAGATCGAAGTCTCACCCAGCGCGATCAACAAGATCGAGCAGAACCTCATCTCCCCGACCCTCGGAACCGTCCTCAAGATCGTCAAAGGTCTGGGAACGACCCTTCAATCGCTCCTGAATGAACCAAGCGAGACAAGAGAGGTTGCGTATCTTTCGGAGGACAAGCGGCGAACGACTTTCGTTCCCGACCTGAAAATCAATATCCAGTCGTTGACGGGCGAGTTGCCCGATGAAGCCTTCAGCTCGGTGTTACTGACCATCCCCAAGGGCGCCAAGATGAAAGAGCGGGAGTTCCACCATCATGGGGAGGAGCTGCAACTGTGCATCAAAGGCAAAGTGAAGTTCACGATCAGAGATGAGACGTACCTCCTGAAGCGTGGGGACAGCCTTCATTTCAAGAGCGATCTTCGACACTTTTGGGAAAACGTCGGCAATAGTGAGGCCCGGCTTCTCATGATCTGCGCTCCACCGATTCATCTGGGCAGGGGTGCACACAACGGCTAGGCACCCCCGCGAGTTCCGCAGAAAAAGTTGTTGATCTCTTTTACGAGACATCGTATACTCTTTTCTACATTCACCATCATGAGTCTGGAGGCGACCGCGTCGTTCGCTGCCCGGCTTAAATCGGGACCCTTCCGGACATCGATGATCCGGTATGGACGACCAGGCGTCGAACCGAAGGTTGCCGGAGTACACGGAACCGTATAGCGATGATCTCTCCAAATGCTGAGGCGGGTCAATTTAACCTGCCTGTACCGACACAATCCACAGTTCGTGTTGTGACGTTTGACAGCCCACGAACAACAGCCGCCACGACACCTCCGCCCTCGCAGTCGATCCTTGCGCTCGGGAGGGTCACCTATGCTCGCGGGAATGGCTGCCCACCGATGAGGACCCCTGAGGAGGCTGGCGTTGGTTCCCGCCTTTGAAGGGCAGGAGCTCTTACGACAACCCCTCACACTGACCCAGGCCAGGAAACAGGCATGACACAGCAGACCCTTGTGCTGATCACCTTTCTGATTGTGACCGGTGTGCTGGTGCTGGTCTTTCAGATGGTGTTTGCCAGCACGAAACACGCGACCGACATTGCCCCGGCGCGGGTCAATCGCTATCGGACTCTCTGGTTTCTCACGCTTGCTTTTATTCTGGGCGTGGTGTTCCTGTTCACTATTCGCCGTTCCCCTTATTCGCTGTTTGCCCAGGAACGGCCGGATAAAATCTTTGCGGTAGCGGCTCAGCAGTTCGCCTTCGTCCTCTCTGATGAATCGTTCGAGAGGGAAAAGCCTTCAGCCGAAGCTTCAGGGGGCACCGTGCTGCCCGTAGGGGCCCTGGTGGAGTTCCGCGTCACCAGCCGGGATGTCAATCACGGGTTCGGGATCTTCGACCCGGATCGGACCTTGATCGCGCAGGTGCAGGCGATGCCGGGCTACGTCAACCGTTTGCGTCTGCGGTTCGACAAGCCCGGCACCTACAATGTTCTCTGTCTGGAATATTGCGGCATTGCCCATTTTATTATGCGAACGAGCGTTGAGGTCAAGTGAGGAGAAGCCGAGATGGAAAAAGCTAATGCCCGCATGACCGCCGCATGGATCGTTACCGGTCTCACCCTCTTTCCTATCCTGATCCTCCTCGGTATCGTCATGCGGGCCAATCAGGGAGGGCTGATTACCGTACCGGCAGACCGCTTTTTCGCATTTCTCACCCTCCACGGTCTCGGGATGGCGGGTACCTGGTTTGTCCTCGGCATGGCCAGCAGCAACCACCTGTTGAACAAATACTCTCCCGCGCCGTTGGCCGGCAACATCGTCGCCTATGGCCTGACCGTGATCGGTGTGGTCTTATTGATCATGGCCACCCTCATCGGGAAATTTTCCGCCGGATGGTATTTCCTTTACCCCCTTCCCTTTTATTCGACATGGGAAGAGTGGGCGACGCCGCTCTTTCTTATCAGCATCACGGTCTTAGGGGTAGGGTGGTTGGTCTGGACCCTCTCGATGCTGGTGGCCATCTTGCGGAAATATCCACTCTCCCAGGCCTTGGCGTGGCACTACCTGCTCGGGAGCAAAGAGCCGGAGGTTCCCCCATTCATTGTCGTCCTGACCGCGACGCTGATCGGTATCTTTTTCTGCCTGCTGGCTGCGGTGACCCTGCTGATCCTGTACTTCGGGGAGTATCTGGGGTGGATCAAGAACGATGCCCTCCTGATGAAGAATCTGACGTTTGTCTTTGGACACACACTGGTCAATGAGATGCTGTACCTGGCGGTGGCGGTCTTGTACGAGCTCTATCCGGCATTCGGTCATCGCGCCAAATGGAAAACCGCCTGGTATGTGGCCTTGTCCTGGAATGCGACCTTTCTCATCGTGATGTTCGCCTACTTTCACCATCTGTACATGGATTATGTCCAACCGACCGGATTCCAATTCATCGGCCAGATGGCCTCGTTTCTGGCCCCGATCCCTGCGGCGGTGGTTACGATCTTCAGCGTGCTCGCCTATACCTACCGGAACGCGATGCGCTGGAATCTGTCCTCCCTGCTCTACTTCTACGGAGTGCTGGGGTGGGCGATCGGGGGGGTGGCGGCCGTCTTGGACGCGACCATCGTCAACAACTTTGTCCTGCACAACACCCAGTGGGTTCCCGCCCACTTTCATACTTATAACCTGCTGGGTCAGATCTTCTTCACTCTCGCCTTCATCGCCTGGTTCGCAGAGCAGGTGTCCGGCACGCCCTTCTCTGTTGGATTATCGAAGAGCATCTTTGCGTTGCTGTTAGTAGGAGGCTGGGGATTCGTGGGCATGTTTTACCTCTCAGGGACGTTCTCCATTCCCAGACGATTCAATCTCTACCCGGCCGATCTGTCCCTGGGCACAACCCTGGCGAAAGGCGCCGCGATCTTCGCCATCCTGTATTTGCTCGGGACCCTCTGCTTTGTCTTCGGGGCGTCAAAGCGATGCCTCCGAGCCTTTTCCCGCTGATTGCCCTGAAAGTCCCCCGTCCGCGTCATTCCGAGGCGAAGCCGAAGCAATCTCGCCGTTCTTCGCTGTATCAAATACGGTGAGATTGCCGCACTCCCTTCGGTCGCTCGCTCGCAATGACGGAGTCGGATAGACTTTCACTAATATGGGGACTCTTGAGTAGGTTGTAAGAATGTACCGGCTCCAGACGACGTATCTTATAGGCCACATTCTCTCTTACTCTACGCCTGTCAAGCGCACAGCTTGACAGGCGTCTCACATACTCTTACCCTGTGTGTGAAGGAGAACGATCATGGTAGCGCAGCTTGCCATTAACAAAGCGACCGTCGACACCTTTGGGACAACGTCGGGAATACGGAGACCCGGCTTCTCACGATTCGCTCGCCACCGATGCCTCTTGGCAGAGGTTCGAGCGACGGTGAGATTTTTGTGACACGACACAAAACACCACTTGATCTCACAGAAAAGACGGCGTATATTATATTCTACACTCACTGCTTTACAGCGGCCCTGGAACAGGACGCCTCGCCGATGTGCTTCCCGGGCGAACAACAGTACTCTTGAAGGTGTGTATAATCGGTGTGACTCGCGAGGAGTCGAACCGGATGTTGCCGGAGTAAACGGAACCGTATAACGATGATCTTCCCAATCGCTGAGACGGCTCAGTCCAACCTGCCTAAATCGACACAATCCGGAGTTCGTGTTTTGACGTTTCGGAAGCCCTTGTACTTGAACGGCCACCACGTGATACGACCGGGGGGCTATGGGCATGATAGGTCCGCAACGCAGAAGTCTTGTTGGAGTACGGGTTAGTCTTTTACTGACGGCGCTCATCATCCTGTTTGCTGCTGTAGCCGCCGCCACGACACCTCCGCCCTCACAGTCACTCCTTGCGCTCGGGAAGGTCACCTACGCCCAGGAGTGCGCCGCATGCCATGGAACGGACGGGCACGGCAAGGGCATCGCCGCCGCCCTGATGGATATCAAGCCTCGCGACTTCGTCGCCGCCAAATATCGCCTGGTGTCGACCTGGGAGCGGCTGCCCACCGATGAAGACCTGTTCAACACGATTACCCGCGGCCTTCCCGGAACCGCCATGCCTTCATGGAAACATCTGTCCGAACGCCAACGCTGGGGTCTGGTTTATTATGTCAAATCGTTCGCCACAACCCCGATCTCCGTACGGCCGCAACAACCACCCGCGCCGGACGGGAGCGGTGGCGAAGGTATCGTCACGGTCCCGCCGGAGCCGGTCTACGATGCCGCAGCCGAAAAGCGCGCGCGGGAACTGTATAACGACGGCTGCGCCTCCTGCCACGGACCGACGGGGAAAGGGGATGGCGTGCAGGAGCAGAAAGACGAGGACGGCCTACCCACCCATCCGCGTGATCTCACCGAGGCTGTCTTTAAAGGCAGTCCGGACCCGGAGTCGCTGTACCGGAGAATTATTACGGGCATGCCGGGAACACCGATGCCGATGAGTGACTGGGCCCTGGGGAAGGATGCGTGGGACCTTGTGCACTATGTGCTGTCCCTATCGACGCCGGCACAGCGCGAGGCGGCGACGGTATGGACGCCGTCGGAACTGGTCGAGCTGCCGCTGGGAGATCTGGATATCGGTAAGAGTCTCCTGACGGGCGGCCGGCGACTGACCAACCGCGGGCCGTCGTGCCGGGCGTGCCACTCTGTCAGCGGGATCGGCGCGCTCGGAGGGGGCGTCCTCGGGCCGGATCTGACCAATGCGTACCATAAATTCGGCGCGGCCATGATCAAGTGGCCGGAGCATGTGGCCCCGATGAAGCCGATTTATACCGGCAAACCGCTGACGGACGAAGAAAAGGGCCACCTGTTGGCCTTCTTCCGCACCGGCATCGGCCGGGCAACAGACCAGATCTATCAACTGACGGGCATCGGCGCAATCGGCGCCGTCGTGCTCTTCCTGATCATTCACTGGATATGGCGAAACCGGGGCCGGGAGGTGCGCCGAACCATGTATCAGCGATCGTACCAGGACCGAGGAGGGATAGTCTGATGGCCTGGATCCAGGATCTGTTTCAACCTGAGCGCCGTCAGTGGGAGGATTTCTACCGGAACCGCTGGCAGTACGACCGGATCGTTCGCAGCACCCACGGCGTCAACTGCACCGGCGGATGCTCCTGGGAGGTGTATGTCAAGGACGGGATCATCGTATGGGAGATGCAGCAGACCGATTACCCCATGCTCGAAGATAAACTCCCGCCGTATGAACCGCGCGGGTGCCAGCGCGGCATCTCCGCCTCCTGGTATGTTTATAGTCCCATCCGGGTGAAATACCCGTATATCCGCGGCCCGTTACTCGATTTCTGGAGAGAGGCGAAGCAACGGCACGACGACCCGGTGGAAGCTTGGCGATCCATCGTCGAGGACGAATCCAAACGAAAACGGTACCAGCGGGCGCGCGGCAAGGGCGGGTTCCGGCGCGCATCGTGGGATGAGGTGCTCGAGCTGATCGCCGCCGCCTGTCTCTATACGGCGAAACGCTACGGCCCAGACCGGCTCTTCAGCTTTTCGCCCATCCCCGCCATGTCGTATCTGTCGTACGCGGCCGGCTCCCGCTTCACCCAACTCTTCGGCGGCGCCAGCATGAGTTTCTACGACTGGTATGCGGATCTGCCCAACCAGTTCCCGGAGACCTGGGGCGACCAAACCGACGTCTGCGAAAGTGCCGATTGGTACAACTCGAAGTTCATCGTGTCGGTGGGCGCCAACCTGAACATGACCCGCACCCCCGACGTCCATTTTATCTCCGAGGCGCGCTACGAAGGGGCGAAGTTCGTCGTAGTCGCCCCGGACTTCAGTCAGGTGTCCAAATACTCCGACTGGTGGATTCCTGTGAAGGCCGGCGAGGACAACGCCATGTGGATGGCGATCAATCACGTCATCCTCAAGGAGTTTCACGCCGACCGGACGGTCGAGTACTTCACCGATTATCTGACGCGCTATTCCGACGGTCCGTTTCTCATCAAGCTCGACAAAGAATCCGACGGAAGCGCGAAACCCGGCCGTCTGCTGACCGCCGGAGAGATTGAACGCTACAGCGGCGAAGAACACAGTGCCTGGAAATTTCTGGTCCAGGACACCCCATCGGGCGAGCTGCGCTGTCCGAAGGGAGCCGTCGGGCACCACTGGGGAAGCCGGAAGGGCCAATGGAACCTGAAGCTGGAGGACTCGCTCGACGACTCGAGGATCGACCCGCAGCTCAGCTTTATCGATCGATACGATGAGCTGATGTCGGTCAAGTTTTACGATTTTGCCGGGAAGCGCTACCTTCGGCGCGCGGTTCCGGTCCGGCACGTGCTGACCAAGGACGGTCCGGTACCGGTCGCGACCGTCTACGATCTGCTGTTTGCCCATTACGGCGTCTCCCGAGGACTTCCCGGCGACTACCCCACAGACTACAACGATACGGTGCCGTACACACCTGCCTGGCAGGAGCCGATCACCGGGATCGGCCGGGAGACCATCATTCGCCTGGCCCGCGAGTTTGCCGCCAACGCGGAGAAGACCCGCGGCAAATCGATGGTGATCATCGGCGCCAGCGCGAACCACTGGTACAACAACAATCTCGTTTATCGAGGACCGTCCACCGCGCTGATCCTGTGCGGGTGCTGCGGCGTCAACGGCGGGGGGCTCAACCATTATGTAGGCCAGGAAAAACTGACGCTGGCCGCCGCCTGGAAACCGGTCGCCTTCGCGAACGACTGGCTGAAACCCCCGCGCCTTCAGCAGACGCCTCTGTGGCATTACATCATGAGCGATCAGTGGCGCTACGAGGGGGAGTTTACGGAGTATGCACCGCTGCCGAATGACGCCAAGTGGGCGAAGGGGCACGCGGCGGATCATGTCGCGCGCTCCGTTCGTTTAGGCTGGATGCCGTTTTACCCGCAGTTTAACAAGAATCCCCTCGAAGTCGTGCGTGATGCGGAGCAGGCCGGCGCACAGACCCCGGAAGAGATTACGCAATACGTCCTTGACGAGCTGCAGAAGGGCGCCCTCGAACTGTCGGTCGAGAATCCCGACGCCCCGGAGAACTGGCCGCGGGTCTGGCTGATCTGGCGCGGCAACGCCATTCAATCCAGCGCCAAGGGCCACGAGTTCTTTCTGCGTCACTACCTGGGCACCCATCACAATCTGATCGCCCCGGAACGGGTCAATGGAACCGTAAGAGACGTTAAGATCTCAGGCAAGGCCCCGGAAGGGAAGATGGACCTGGTGGTGGACATCAACTTCCGCATGGATACCTCGGCCGTATATTCCGACATCGTCTTGCCCGCGGCCTTCTGGTATGAGAAGGACGACCTGAACTCTACCGACCTGCATTCGTTCATTCATAACCTCGGCAAGGCGGTGGATCCCCCATGGGAGGCCAAAAGCGATTACGATATTTTTAAGGCCCTGGCGAAGCGCGTGTCGGAACTGGCTGGGTACGCATTTGACGGACCCGTCAAGGACCTGGTCGCCGCCCCCCTCAGCGCCAATGGCCCGGACGAGATGGCTCAGAGGGAGATCATCGATTGGAAGGCAACCGGGGAGCGCCCGGTGCCCGGACGCACCTTTCCCCATCTGAAGGTCGTCGATCGCGACTACTCGACGCTGTACCAGAAATTCATCTCGTTCGGCCGGAAGGTACGCGAGGATGGTCTGACCGGCCACAACTGGGGCCCCCTCCCCATCCGGCAATTCTATGACGAGTTGCTGGAGTACCCCGAGGGGGGATCGCCTGACCCCCGCCACAAACGCACCGTTTCCTGGGGCGGACAGCGGTATCCGTCGCTCGAAACGTCGCTGGACGCCGCCAATCTGATTCTGCACCTCTCTCCGGAAACCAACGGCGAGGTCTGTTACGAGAGTTTCAGGGCGAAGGCGGAGGATGTCGGGGTGGAACTGGCAGACCTGGCCGAAGGCCACCGCAGCCAGCGGTTGAACTTCGGCGATCTGAAACGGCAACCAAGGCGTACGTTGATCTCTCCCTGCTGGAGCGGGATGACGAACGACGGACGCGCCTATTCGGCCTGGACGATGATGGTGGAACGGCTTGTCCCGTGGCGCACACTGACCGGCCGCCAGCATCTGTACCTCGACCACCCCTATTACATCGATTTCGGAGAGAACCTGCCGACCTATAAACCCAAGCTCGATGCGGCGCTGATCCACGACATCACCGAGAGCGAACAGGACGGTAACTGCCTGCGCCTGAACTACATCACGCCCCACGGCAAGTGGAACATCCACTCGACCTACAAGGACAACCACCGCATGCTGACGCTGTCGCGCGGCATGGATCCGGTCTGGCTGAACGACAAAGACGCCGCCCGCGTGGGCATTAAGGATAACGACTGGGTCGAGGTCTACAACGACAACGGCGTGGTGGTGACCCGGGCCAACGTCAGCTCCAGGGTTCAGCCGGGCACCTGCCTGTATTACCACGCGGTCGAGCGGACGATCTACGTACCCAAATCCCAGCTTCGGGGGCGGCGGGCCGGGGGCCACAACAGCCTCACCCGCACGCGGGTGAACCCGGTGCAGCTCGCCGGGGGATACGGCCAGTGGTCGTACGGGTTCAACTCGCTGGGGCCGATCGGCATTATGACCCGCAATACGTACTGTCTGGTGCGCAAGATGGATAAACTACAATGGGAGTAATGCAGTGATGGAACATGCCTGGGCCGAGCAGATGGAGCAGGCGCCGAATCCGATGACCGTCCCGATGGATAACCCCAGTGTCGACATGGGGTCGAAGGATCGAACGGCCATCCTGGCCGGCCTGCTCCTGCACGTCTGGCACGGCTACCGCAAGCTGCGGGATTGCCTCATGGAGCTGGAGGACGCAATGCGGCAGGGAGACGGAGAACAGGCCCGGTCGCTCCTTCAGCAGATCACGCGATTTTGCGGAACATCCTTTCGCTACGAGGAAGACGCGGTCTTGCCTGCGCTCCATCAGCGTATCGGCAGTACCCGGCTCCGTAAATACCACGCGGCCCACGATCAGGCGATTCGGCATCTCCGCCGACTCGAGGAGTATCTGTCGGCGTCGGCCGGTGAGCAGGAACGCATCGAACAGGCTCAACCGCTGATTCAGGCGTTGCTGGCGCACGTCGTCTCTATGGCCGGTCTGACGCTGCTGATCGAAACTCTGCCCAGAGTAGAATTGATTCGGATTCTGCAGGCTCGCGAACGGTCGTTGATCGAAGGAAAGGATGTCTATGAATGGGAGCAGGACAGTCGCGGCTAAACATCGCCTCCGGAGAGTAACCTAATGGATCCTCGCGCGCAGGTCTCGATGGTCTTTCACCTGGACAAATGTATCGGGTGTCATACGTGCAGTGTCGCCTGCAAGAATATCTGGACCGATCGGGAAGGTGCCGAGTACATGTGGTGGAACAATGTGGAAACCAAGCCCGGCACCGGCTACCCGACCCGTTGGGAAGATCAGGAACGGTATAAAGGCGGATTCGAGCAGCATGGCGATGAGCTGCGGCTCAAGCTGCAGGGCCGAATGGGCGCGCTCGCCAACCTGTTCTTCAACCCCTATCTGCCTACCGTCGACGAATATTACGAACCGTTCGATTACGATTACGAGAAGCTGTTCTCGGCGCCCGAAGGGGATGATCAGCCCGCGGTACGGGCCAAATCGATGATCTCCGGCGAATATATGGAGATCGAGGCCGGCCCCAACTGGGACGATGACCTTGGCGGCTCTCCGGTGTATGCCAAGAACGATCCCAACCTGGAACACCTCACCGAAGAGGAGCGCCGTTCGCTCAACGAGATTGAGCGGATGGTCTTCTTCTACCTGCCCAGGATCTGTAACCATTGCGCCAACCCCGGATGCGTCGCCGCCTGCCCGGCCGGCGCGATTTACAAACGGGGCGAGGACGGCATTGTCCTGATCGGCCAGGACAAGTGCCGCGCCTGGAGAATGTGCATCTCCGGCTGTCCCTACAAGAAGCCGTATTTCAACTGGAAGACCGGGAAGTCCGAGAAGTGCATTCTCTGTTATCCTCGGCTGGAAAGCGGGCAACCCCCCGCCTGCTTTCATTCCTGCGTCGGACGGATTCGCTATCTGGGCGTCCTCCTCTACGATGCGGATCAGATCAGATCTGCCGCCGGCGCCCCAAACGAACGTCTGGTGGACGCTCAGCGGGAGATGGTGCTCAACCCCTTTGATGAGCAGGTCGTGATGAGGGCAAAGCAGAACGGCATCAGCGACGATATGATCGAGGCCGCGCAGAACTCCCCCGTCTATAAGTTTTTCAAACAGTGGAAGGTCGCCCTACCGCTCCATCCGGAGTTCCGCACCCTGCCGATGCTGTTCTATGTGCCCCCGCTTCAGCCGGTTCAGGCCGCCATCCATGAGGTGACCGGGGCCTACGAGATCGAAGGGACCGGCGCGGCCGGTATGGCGCCTCAGTTTAACCTGATACTGGAGAAGGCCCGCGTCCCCATCAGGTATCTGGCCAGCCTGTTTGCGGCCGGCAACGAAACGCTGATCGAAGATGTCCTGAAGAAACTGGTGGCGGTGCGCATGTTCAAGCGGTGGCAGACCGTTGTCGATCTCAAGCATGAAGAGGTCGAGCAGGCGTTGGCGTACGCGGGGATGACCCCCGAAGAGGCCGAGGCGATCTTTCGACTCACCTCGCTTCCGACATACGAGGAACGGTTCGTCGTTCCGCCGCTGAAACGGGAGCAGTCGATCGAATCCACCAGGGCTCCTCTCACGCAGAAACGCGAGGCCGGGTTTACCCGCTTTCCGGGCAGTCAGAAAGAGCCGGCACGGGGATGGTAATGGTGCGCACTATCGACTCAACAGCCGTCAACCTGGCGCTCGATCGACTCGGACGACTGCTGCAGTACCCCGACGACGATCTGCCCGTTGCGGTACGGGAGGCTCGCGCGCTGATCGGATCGATCGTTCCCGCCGCCGATGAGGAACTGGCGGCGTTCGAACTGTTCGTCAAGGATCACAACCGTGACGACTGGAGGCAGATCTACACCGATGCCTTCGACCTTGACCCATTATTCAAGATCTACATCGGGTACCACCTTTTCGGCGAGACCTACAAGCGCAGTCACTTTCTGGTCAAGCTGAATGAACATTACGCAGACCACGGGTACGACTGCGCACCGGAACTGCCCGATCACCTGGCGACGGTTCTCCGATTCCTGCCCTCTTGCGATCACGAGACGTTCCGGGAAGGGCTGATTATGGAGGGGATTGTCCCGTCAATCAAACAGATGCTCGGCAAGAGCCCCGCGTCCGGCCCTCAAGAGAATTCCGCTGCGCGGCCATCCAAACCGCAGTCGCTGCAGGACGCCATTCGCGCCGCGCAGAGTGCGTTCTATCGACCGGACGACATTCAGGCATCGTGGCATCCCGAAGCCTTCGGACAGGGCGTCGCCACCAAAGGATTACAATCTGCCGACAATGTTGACGGTCTGCCCCCCAACCTTTACCCGACAGAAGACGACGAATTCGATCGGTCAGCCTGCGGCCCGTGTCCGCTCGCCGGGGGGTCCATGGCCGACGATCTCGGGATGCAGCTCAAGGGCGTACCCGAGCACGAAAAGGAAAGGGATATGCGGAAAGAAGAAGTCCGGAAAGGCGAGGAGGAGCGGCAGTCGCACCCGTATGCGCATGTCCTCCGGGCGCTGGAACGGGTCGTCGATACGCTTCGAACACCCGCCGTCCCCTGAGAGGATCAGGGTGAGAGGATTCCTATGAACTCGCTGAACTTCGTCCTGTTCATCGCGTTGCCCTACCTGGCGCTGTTTATTGCGGTAGGGGGAACCGTCTGGCGGTTTAACCGCGATCGATTCTCGTTTTCCAGCATCTCGTCGCAGTTTCTCGAGAATCGCAGACTGTTCTGGGGATCCGTCCCGTGGCATTTCGGGATTCTCATCATCTTGCTGGCCCACCTGATCGCCTTCTTGTTTCCGGGCCCCTGGAGGCGGTTGCTCTCCAATATCCATATTCTGGCGACCCTCGAAGTCATCGGCTTGGCCCTTGCGGTGTCTGCTCTCATTGGGATTCTGGGTCTCGCCTGGCGGCGCCTGACCCATCCGCGGGTCCGCGCCACCTCCAGTGTCATGGATTGGGTACTGTTGCCGTTACTGATCACCCAGGTCGGTGTGGGATTGTGGGTCGCGCTCAACTATCGCTGGGGCGCCGACTGGTATATGGATACGTCGGTGCCATGGATCGTCTCGCTGTTGGCATTGCAGCCCAGAATCGAGTATGTGGCCGATCTCCCCTTCATCGTAAAATTCCACATGCTGCTGGGATTCGGCATCATCGGCCTGTTTCCGTTCACCAGGCTCGTACACATCATCTCGTTTCCCCTCCGATATCTCTGGCGTCCCATACAGGTGGTGATCTGGGACCGGCGGATACGCAAGGTATAGGGAAATCGGCCGGTCATCTTCATCGGACTGATATGTCAACGCCTTGGCAGCCTCGCGCCTACCATCCGAGTACCGATCAACCTGCGGACAGAAACGTCATCCCGATCGTCATCGATCCGTCACGGACTCCCTCTGCGTACGCTCCTACCCTTACAGACGATTACGCATGAGATCCGCTCTGACGGGATGACACACCCGTCTCTCCGGCAATCTGGAAGCCGGTCCATTAGAAGGTACCCTCATTAAACTCGGCAATCTTCCAGACACCATCAACCAGGTCCAGAGAAAGATGGACCCTTTTCCGAATGGAGCCGCCCTCCTTCGAGGCGATGATGATCTCGTAGATAGCGGAGGAGTGCGTCCCCGTGCCGCCGAGGAGGTTCTCCTTCAGGGTATACGCCACCTTGCGGGTCCCGTCATTGCTCTCCGAGATGGCGGCAGACGATTGTAATGTCGCTTCGATCTTCTCAGCCAGCGCTGGTACAGCCAACGCCTTTGCCTCTACAATGTTGGCCCCGTTATAATACCGATCCATGAACTGTTCTGCGACGTCCGCAGGGTCTTCGCCTCCAGCCTTACAACCGGATAGATACAGAAGAGTGACGGCAACTGTGCCGGCAACCGCCTTGCTTAGCTTCACGCTGCTCTCCACTTCAGGCGAAAGGTTGAGTACGGCAGAGCTCCGATTGACAAATAACTTTCCTGCTGAAGCCGATTCTTCAGTGACGCGGACTCATCATACAAGCAAGCCTGAGGCCTTCCGCTTGCCGCTCCCGTTGACTGGTGGGCTACCCAACGAAGCATTCAGCGCAGTGCTACTGACTATCCCCAAGGGCGCTAAAATGAAGGAACGGGAGTTCCACCACCACGGAGAGGAGCTTCAACTCTGCATCATCTGCTCTCCACCGATTTACCTGGGCAAGGGTTCGAATGAGGTTAGGTATCCCTCGCGCGGGAAGGCAAGGTCTACAGTTTCCCGCCAGATGGGAGCTATAGCATGGCTCTGAACCGGCCCGCTACTTCCACAGTAGCGGCACCGTTCACTCCGGTGACCGGTGAATCTTAATTCTCATTGCGCCGCGTGCTTCTCCAGCAGCAGGGCGATGGCCTCATGTCCGTTCCCGTACGCATACCCTCTGGCGTTCTCACCTTTATTGCTATCCTTGAGATGCACATCAGCGCCGTGACTGAGCAGCAGCTTGACAACCCCCATACGCCCATACCACGCCGCGTACATCAGGGCGGTCTCGCCTTTCGTCGCCTGCGCGTTCACATCGGCACCGTGCTCGAGCAGCATCGTGACAAGTCCCAACTGCCCTTCCGCAGCGGTGCGCATCAGCGGCGTCTCGCCTTTTCGATCCCTAATGCTGACATCCGCACCTTTATCGAGGAGCAGCGTGACGATCTCGGTGTGCCCGTTGGCGGCCGAACGCATCAGAGCCGTTCCGCCATCATTTGCCTGCACGTTCACATCGGCCCCCTTCTCGAGCAGCATCTTGACGATCCCGGTCTGCCCGTTGGCGGCCGCGATGATCAGGGTCGTTCCACCATTACTCGCCATGGCATTCACGTCAGCGTTCTTGCTGAGCAGCAGCCTTGCAATCTCAGTATGCCCGTTTTCAGACGCGTGCATCAGGGCTGTCCAGCTCTGTTTATCGCCAGCGTTCACATCGGCGGCGTGGCTGAGCAGCAGCTCTGCAATCTCCATATCCCCACGCCACGCCGCACGCATCAGGGCTGTCCAACCATCCAGATCCCTCGCGTTCACATCGGCGCCTTGAGCTAATAGGCTCTTGACTTTTTCCACCTCTCCATATTTGGCCGCATCGATAAGGTTGTCGGCGGGCTTGTCGCCTCCCCCACCAAATAATTGTCCGAAGAGACCCATAGTGCCTCCTTTCAAGGGAAATAGGCTGAAGGTAGAAGATTGCACGGATCCTTCAGCCTTCAGCCTTCAGTCTATACTCCTACTCAGTGCGCCTCGTACTTCTGTAACAGCTCAGCCACCTTCGTATGCCCGCTAGAAACGGCATACACCAGGGCCGTCCGGCGATTATGATCCACCGCCCTCACGTCAGCGCCTTGAGTGAGCAGCCGCTCGACACTCTCGGCATGCCCGCTCCCGGACGCCAGCATCAGGGCGGTCGCGCCATTACCCGCCTTGGCATTGACATCAGCGCCGTGATTCAGGAGCCGCTCGACAATCCCGGCATACCCGTACTCGGATGCATACATCAGGGCAGTCACGCCATTACCCGCCCTGGCATTGACATCAGCGCCGTGATTCAGGAGCCGCTCGACAATCCCGGCATACCCGTGCTTGGACGCATGCATCAGGGGTGTTCCGCTATTCTGATCCCTCGCGTTGGCATCAGCGCCGTGATTCAGCAGCAGCTCGACAACCGAGGCATGCTCGTACCAGGACGCGCGCATCAGGGGAGTCCAGCCATCGCGATCCCTCGCGTTGGCATCAGCGCCGTGATTCAGCAGCAGCTCGACAACCGAGGCGTGCCCTTTCTCAGACGCGCGCATCATGGCTATCCCGCCATCTTCATTCTTCACATACACATCGGCGCCTTTATTCAGCAGCAGTTCGACAACCGGGGTATGCCCTCTCCAGGACGCAGGTATCAACACCACAAAGCCCTTGTTATCTCTCACATGCACATCGGCGCCTTTATTCAGCAGCAGTTCGACAACCGGGGTATGCCCATAGAAGGACGCATGTATCAGGGCCGTCCAGCCATCTGCATCTCTTGCATTCACATCAGCGCCTTCAGCCAGCACGCGCTTGACTTTTTCAACGTCTCCGGACTTCGACGCCTCGATGAGCCTATCGGCAGGATTCCCACTACCCTCAAATAATGAGCCAAAGAAACCCATAGCGCCTCCTTTCGCAACTACTCAGGTGTGAAGGCTGTAGGCTGTTAGGCCTTTAGGAATAGCACCTTGAAGTCTATCCTCCTTCAGCCTAAATCCCTTCCGCCTTCAGCCTATACTCCTTCTCAGTGCGCCCCATGTTTCTCCAGCAGTCTGGTCACGTCATCGTACCCATGCCAATGCGCGTACTCCAGGGCCGTCCCACCATCGTTCGCCTTGACGTTCACATCAGCGCCTTGCGCAAGCAGCAACTCTGCAACCTTTGCATGTCCTTTTCCGGACGCATACATCAGGGCCGTCACGTTATTATTATCCCTCGTATTCAGATCAGCGCCGTGCGTGAGCAGCAGTTCTGCGACCCTGAAACGCCCATTCACAGCCGCACGCATTAGAGCCGTACCCTTGTCTTTATTCGTGACATTTACCTCCGCGCCGTGGCTGAGCAGCAGCTCTGCAATCGCTGTATGTCCCTTCCCGGACGTATACATCAGGGGCGTCCAGCCGATCTTGTCCTGGGCATTGACATCGGCGCCCTTGCTGATCAGTAACCCGACGACCTCGGTATATCCTTCCGCAGACGCCATCATCAGGACCGTCCGGCCGTTATCCGCCCTGGCGTCGACATCAGCGCCGTGCTTGAGCAGCAGTTCTGCAACCCTGGCATGCCCATTCTCAGATGCATACATGAGAGGCGTAAAACTGTCGTGATCCCTCGTGTCGACATCAGCGCCTTTCGTAATCAGCCGCTCTGCAATCTCGACATGCCCGTGCCAGGACGCGCGCATGAGGGCGGTCCCACCATTATTATCCCTTATCCCCACGTCAGCGCCGCGATCGAGCAGTGCCGCCGCAACCCCAGTATGCCCATTCCAGGACGCATGCATCAGAGCCGTCCAGCCCTCGCGATCCTTTGCATTCACATCGGCGCCGTCGGCTAACAGGCTCTTAACTTTATCGGTCTCTCCGGATTGAGACGCCGCGATAAGCTTTGCCCCATGCTTTCCACCACCCTCAAACAGTGAGCCAAATAAACCCATGTACCCTCCCTTCCTGGAAAAACGCTGCCGGCAAACAGGTCCAGACTGAAGACTGAAGGTGAATAGGCTGAAGGGAAACGATTGTCACGATCTTCCAGCCTTCGGTCTTCAGCCTATAGTCCTATCCCTTAATCGTCTTCCAACCTCAGCTCGCTCCGTACTGTTTTAACAGTTCACACATCTTCGTATGCCCATTCAAGGTCGCCCGCATCAGGGCGGTTCCGCCTTCGATGTCCAGCGTATTGAGATCCGCACCGCGATTCAGCAGAAGCTCTGCAAGCCTGGTATGTCCATGTGCGGCCGCCCGTATCAGCGCCGTCCAGCCATTTTGATCCCGCGCGTTCAGCTCTGCACCGCGATTCAGCAGAAGCTCTGCAACCTCGGCATGTCCATGTCCGGCCGCCCGTATCAATGCCGTCCTGCCGTATTGATCCCGCGCGTTCAGCTCTGCACCGCGATTCAGCAGAAGCTCTGCAACCTCGGCATGTCCATGTGCGGCCGCCTGTATCAGCGCCGTCCCATCGTGTTGATCCCGCGCGTTCACATCCGCACCTCTATTCAGCAGGATCTCCGCAATCTTGGTATGTCCGTTCAACGCAGCACGCATGAGAGCTGTCAGTCCGAATTTATCTTTCGCATCGACGACGGCCCCACTATCGAGCAACATCCCTATGACGCCTATACGGCCATTCCAGGCCGCACGCATCAGCGCACTAAAACTATCTTTATCCTTCACATTGACCTCAGCGCCTCTATTGAGCAGCATCTGCGCAATTCTGGCATGCTCCCTCCAGGCCGCCCGTATCAATGCCGTTCCGCCATTCTTATCCTTTACATTTATATCAGCACCATTATTGAGGAGGAGTTCTGCCACCTCGATCTCCCCATAGAAGGACGCATGTATCAGGGCCGTCCAGCCATCCCCGTCCGTCGCATTCACATCGGCGCCGTCAGCTAAGAGGCGTTTGACTGTGTCGCTATCTCCGGATTTGGACGCCTCAATGAGCCTTTTACCGCGCCTCCCGCCGGTCCCGAATAATGAGCTCAGGAAACCCATGCAACCTCCTTGTAAGGTAAATAGGCTGAAGTGATTTAGGCTGAAGGAGGAGGGCTAACAGTCTACAGCCTAACAGCCTATATACTCCTACTCAACGCGCCCCATGTTTCTCCAGCAGCTCAGCAATCTTCGAAAGCTTATTATTAGACGCATACATCCAGGCTGTTGCATTCATATTATCCCTTGCATTCACGTCGGCACCTTTATGGACTAGCAGCTCTGCCGCCCTGATATGTCCATGCCAGGCTGCGCGTATCAGGGCGGTCGCGGCGTTGTTATCCCTCGCGTTGACGTCAGCGCCGTGATTGAGCAACAGCCCGACGACTCCGGCCTGTCCATGCCAGGCTGCGCGTATCAGGGCGGTCGCGCCATCATTGGCCTTGGCATCGACTTCAACGCCGCGATTCAACAAAAGCCCTACAACCCCGGAATGCCCCTTCTCGGACGCGCGCATCAGGGCTGTGACACCATTACGAGACTTGACGTTCGGATCGGCACCTTGCTTCAGCAGCACCTGTACCACCTCGGCCTGTCCATGCCAGGATGCATGCATCAGGGCGCTCCATCCGTCCTTGTCCTGTGTGTTCACCGCAGCGCCATACGTGAGCAGCAGCTCGGCTACCCCGACATGCCCATTCTCACACGCTGCCATCAAAGCTGTCACGCCATCTTCACCGCTTACATTCACGTCAGCGCCTTCAGCTAACAGGCTTTTGACCTTTTCGATCTCACCGGACCGAGATACCTCGATGACCTTTGCGACAGGCTTCTCGTCGCTTTCAAATAATGAGCTGAAGAAACCCATGTCTTCTCCTTTCACATCTCACAATCCAGCTTGTCCGGCAAGCGGCCGCAGCCGAAGCGCCGTCTGGACGTCCGATCCGAGGCGGCCGCCTTACACCTTGAGACCTTATCGATAGGGCTCACGCGGGTCAAGCGGAAGCCCGGCTAAATGATTGCAATGCGTAAAATCCGGCGTCGTACGGTTAAGATGCACTGTGCCGTTCCAAGAGTTCCGCAACCTTGATATGATCATGCGTCGATGCGTACATCCTGGCCGTCTGGCGATAATGATCCTTCACGTTCGCATCAGCGCCTTGATTCAGCAGCAATCCTACAATCCGGGAACGTCCTCTCTCGGCCGCACATATCAGGGCGGTCCTCCCCCTATTGTTCTTGACGTTTACGTCGGCGCCGTGCTCAAGCAGCAGCTCGACGACCCCGGAATGTCCTCTCCAGGACGCGCGTATCAGCGCCGGCGTATCACTCTGATCCTTCGCATTCACGTCGGCGCCGTGCTTGAGCAGCAGCTCGACGACCCCGCCATGTCCATTCCACGACGCGCGCATCAGGGCCGTCCAGTTGTCCTTATCTCTCGCATTGACCTCAGCACCATGCTTGAGTAACAGCTCCACAATCTTGGGATACCCCTTCGCGGATGCGCGCATCAGGGCCGTCCAGTCGTTGTGATCCTTCGCATTGACATCAGCGCCGTGCTTGAGCAGCAGCTCCACCACCTTGAAACGCCCATGCCAGGAGGCGTGCATCAGGGCCGTCCAACCATGTTGATCACTCGCGTTCATATCAGGGCTTGCAGCTAACAGCCGCTTAACCTGCTCGATGGTTCCCGACCTGGACGCCTCAATGAGCCTCTTGCCGGATTTGCCGCCACCCTCAAATAACGAGCCGAAAAACCCCATATCCTCCCCTTTCACATCTCATACGCTCACCGATTCATCTGGCCGCTGAGGCATACCAGCCAGACCCTGTCTCAGGTGACTGTCGTCTCTATCGAGCATAATGACGTTCGCCCGTCGCTCTCGACACTGTGCGCTACCGCAACATCTGCGCCCGGCTTCTGGTGCGACACAACACCATGAAGGTGGTCATGACGATTGTCGACGCCAAGAGGTAGATCAGTCGATAGCCGAATCGCTCCGCGATAATTCCGAAGGTGAACGACGCAAGCGCATGGCCCAGTAACATGGCGGTACTGAACGCGCCAAGCGCGCGTCCACGCCCCTCCGAATCCGCCAGGTCTATGGTATAGGCGCTCAAGGCCGGAAAAAGCAGGCCGTGCGCCATTCCGGTCAGCGTCCCGACTACCAGCAGGCCAACCGGAGACACGAGCCACACCAGACCCAGGGTGCCTGATCCCATGAGCAGCAGGGCGGGTAAGATCACACGTTGACGCCCCCATCGATCGGATAGTCTGCCGCACGTCAATCGGATACCGATCGCCGCCGCGCTGTACGCAATGTAGAATCCGCCGATACGCGACAGCCCGGCTTGCGTCGCGTAGGTCGGCAGGAATACGAACACCGCCCCGGAGGCCAGACCGAATACCAACGCGAGAAGAATCGGCGGCAGGATACGCGCCGACGGGATCAGGGACGCAAGTCCTGAAGCGACAGCGGCTTGGGGCGTCGACGACAGGTTGCGCAACGCCAAGCTGGTCAGCAGGCAAGCCGCTGCGGCGACGGCGGCAGCGAAGAAGAACGCCGAATAGCCTGCGCGATGGATCACCTGCTCCCCAATGGCGGGGGACAACGCGATCGTAATGAGTCCAGAGATTCCGAACAGGCCCACTGCCTCGCCGCGGCGGCTCGACGGAACCATTTCAGACACCAGTGTCAGATTCGCGATATAGAAGCTTGAGTATGCGATACCCTGGAGGATACGAAAGAGCACGAAGCGCGCGTCCAATTGGGTCGAATACGCAAAGCCGATTGCGGCCAGCATTCCCGATGCCGATCCCAGCAGCAGGAACCGCTTGCGTCCGAAACGGTCGGCAAGGGCGCCGGCCAGCGGCTGCCCAAGAATCGCCGTCAGACTGTAGCTGCCCATGACCCAACCGATCTGTGATTCGGTTCCGCCGAGCGTCTTGATATACAGAGGCAGCAGGCTGAAGGCATTGAGGCTCGCGAAAAAAAAGAAATTGGAAAGAGAGGCCACAAAAAAGTTAAAGCTGGATATCGTATCGTTCACGGCGCTCTCTCGCGCCTGAACGGTCGGACCGGACAATATAGCGAGTTGTGTCTTGCCTAATCGATTCATCGGTCTACAGTCAGCGCCCCTATCTTTCTCCTTGTCTACCCCTGCAATATAGCGTATACATACCTTGAGTCAAGCTTATCCGCCCATCAGGTTGAGCTGCTGATCAGACCATCAGGATCACGGGCTGTTCCGGGCCGATTACCCAAAGGAGGGTTGCGCGATGACAACCACTGCATATGTTTTGATCGAAGGCGCGTCGGATCAGACGGCCAACATCGTCAAAGCGTTACAGAAGATCAAAGGGGTCAAGTCGGCGCACGCCGTAACCGGGCCCTACGACGTGATCGCGTGCGTTGAGGCCACTGATGTCGGCACAGTCGGGTCGGTTGTCCTCTCGAAGATCCGCACCTTGAAGGGCGTGATGAGAACGGTCACCTGCGTCGCCGTTTAAGATCGCCCGAACGGTTTCGAAATATAACGGGTCGTAACGATTGGTAACGTATTACCAGCCGTTACAATCCATTACTCTTTGTTCAGCCCTTCGCCGCCTCTCCGAATCCCATCGCCAGATAGATCAGGGTACGGACCATCGCCCCTGTCGCCCCTTTCACCTGATACCCGTACTCTTTTTCGGTTTGCGCAGTCCCGGCAATGTCCAGGTGAACCCACGGGGTCTTCCCGACAAAATGAGCCAGGAGCTTCGCGCCTGTGATCGGCCCGGCCTTTCTGCCGCCGATATTCTTCATATCCGCGCAGTCGCTCTTGATCTGTTCACCATACTCCTCATCCATAGGGAGTTCCCAGATCTTCTCGTTGGCCGCCTCGCTGGCCTGTTTCACTTGCCGCATCAGCTCTGCGTCATTGGTAAAGGCGCCCGTCCGAACTGACCCGAGCGCGATAACGCATGCACCGGTCAACGTTGCCACATCAACGAGATGCGTGAGGCCCTTGTCGCAGGCGTAACAGAGGGCATCTGCCAGGATCAGTCGTCCTTCGGCGTCGGTATTAATCACCTCGATCGTCTTCCCATTCATGGCCCTCACGATATCGCCAGGGCGCTGGGCTGTCCCGCTGGGCAGGTTCTCAGTCGCCGGCACAATCGCCGTGACGTCCACCGGCAGCTTCAGCTCCGCGATCCCTTTGATGGCAGCGAGGACTGTCGCCCCGCCGGCCATATCGCCCTTCATCGCCTCCATCCCCTCGCTCGGTTTGATGGAGATGCCTCCTGAATCGAAGGTGAGCCCTTTGCCCACCAGGCCGAGGCGTGGACCAACCCCCTTCCCTTTTCTCCCCTTATAGCTCACCTCAATGAACTTCGGAGGCTCGTGGCTCCCTTGAGCCACCCCCAGCAACGCCCCCATCCCAAGCCTCTTCATGTCGGCGCGCTCCAGAACCTTGACCGTCAGGCCCGATCCGCTCGCCATCTTCTTAGCCCGCGCGGCCATTTCGGAGGGTGTCAGCGTATTCGCCGGCTCATTCACCAGATCTCGGGCGAAGCTGACAGCCTCGGCCAGGATCCGGCCGCGACGTACCCCCTCCCTCATGGCGGCAATCTTGGCGCTGTCACGCTCCAGCAGCGTCAACGTTCGGATGTTCTTCTGCCCGTTGTCGTCCGGCTTCTGGTATTTGTCAAATCGATAAAGGCCCAGCAATGCGCCCTCAGTCACGGCGCAGGCCGCCTGGTCGGCCTGGAGGCCGCCGATCCCGGCGCCGTGCACGATCGAGCCGACCGTCTTCGCGCCCACCCCGCGCAGATGGCGCATCGCCTCCGCCGAGGCCGACCGCACCCGATCAAGGGTGCACTCCTCCTGCTTGCCGAGTCCGATTACCAGGACCCGAGTCACCGAACGCGGCTCAGTCGTGTGCAGCAAAAGCCGCTCATGGAGTTTCCCCTTGAACTCCTTCCGGCGGATGGCGGCGGTGATCGATCCGCCCAGCGCCTGGTCCACTGCCCCCGTCGCCCCATCGGGGCGCTCCACCCCCTCGAAGAGATTCACGATCAGCGTATCGCCTTCAAAGGCCAGCAGATCCTGTGCCTTGACCTCTATCTTCACTCGATCACTCCTTTTAAGGGCGCCGCCCATCTCAGGGGCGCAAAAATAGGAGGGATGGCACCTGCCACCCCTCTGTGTCCATTCGCGTCGCCGTCCGTATGACTATCCGATCAGCGATTCTCCATTCTCGTCTTCCGCGCCGTCGTGTACGGGCGGGTTGAAACCCGCCCCCGCTACGACAAACCGATCAGCTCGTCCACGCGCGGATCCCAGGACTTAAACGGATCCTTACAGAGGATGGTACGCTGGTATCGATCGTTCAGCTTCAGGTAGCTCCACCCGACATCGTACGACTTGTTCTTCTCATTCGCGTACTTGATGAAATCGCTTCGCACCTTGGCCCGAGTCGTCTGCGGCGGGGTCGTCATGGCGGTCTCGATCTCGTCCTCCGTGATCACCCGATCGATTAGATCGTCATGCAGCATCAGGTAATATAACCCGCGGGTCCGCTTGATGTCATGATACTGCAGATCCAGCATGAACACGCGCTGGTCGTCGAAGGAGCAGTCTTTGCGGTTCATGTAGGAGGTGATAAGGCCGTG
>CABIKM010000040.1 GCA_902196205.1 Candidatus Methylomirabilis lanthanidiphila
CACGGCGAGGAATTTTTCGAGCATGGGAACGACAGCCATGGCCGCTCAACCTATGAGGAAGTCCTCCGGGTCCCCTTCGTTGTGTATTGGCGGGATAAGGTCCCTTCGGGAGCGATGTACGACGGGATGGTCAGGCTCATTGATGTTATGCCGACGATCCCCGCTCTCCTGGGGATGAAACCGCCGGATGAGATCCAGGGGAGAAGCTTTGCAGCGCAACTCGTCAAGCCGACCGCCCCCGAGCCGGAGCGAAAGCTCTTCGCCCAAGTTGTCCAGGACACCTTTGCATTGGAGATGGTTCGGGACGGTCGCTATAAACTCATTCGGCACCTTCGCGGCCCCCACCGGGGTCTTGAAGAGCTCTATGACTTGAACCAGGACCCCCTTGAGAGAACCAACCTTGCGCTGAAAGCCCGAGCAGAGGTGGCTGTCTTGAAGCGAGAACTTGAGGTCTTTAACACATCGTTAAGCCAGACTGCAGGCCGAATCGGGGCGGAGCAGGTCCAGACGCTGGATCGGGATACGGAAAGGGCTCTGCGATCGCTCGGATATATCAAGTAGGTCGGAACGAAACAATGTAAAGGAGGAATAACGATGGCGGACACAGTGAACAGAGGTTTCGTAGTCTGGTTTACGGGGTTACCGAGCTCTGGAAAGAGCACCCTGGCGGGGCTGTTAGCGCAGGAGCTTCCTCTTCGGGGTCTGCCGGTGGAGATCTTGGACGGCGATGAAGTCCGTCAGCGTTTGACCAAGGGTCTTGGCTTCTCCAAGGAGGATCGGGACGAGAACATCCGTCGGATCGCCTTTGTCGCAAAGCTCCTTTCGCGCAACAACGTGTGCGCTATTACAGCAGCGATTTCGCCTTATCGGTCGGTACGCGATGAAGCAAGGAGGGACATGGGTCGGTTCGTGGAAGTCTATGTGAAATGTCCCCTGGAGACCTGTATCGCCAGAGACGTGAAGGGCCTCTATCGTCGGGCTCTGGCCGGAGAGATCCAGAACTTCACCGGGATCTCGGATCCCTATGAAGAGCCATTAAACCCAGAGGTGGTGGTCGAAACCGATCAAGAAAGCACTGAGGCCAGTCTCGGAAGAATCGTAAGGAGGTTAGACGAATTAGGCTATCTCACGCTCGGTCAGCCCCAGGAGACAACCCATGTCCCGATCCCGACCTATCTCGTTCAGAAGATTAAGACGAGGCTCGATGGAGACTCTCGGAAGAATCCCTCTACCTACGTTGTCGAGGTGCTCAGCGGGCTCCTCGGCGAGGAGCAACCTGTTACCATGACGGGAGAACGGAAAGCCCTCATAGAGGCTCGCCTGAAGGCATTGGGATACCTGGAATAGGGAGGGGTGAGATGCTGCCGAAACCGCATGGCGGAAGGCTTATCGAGCGTGTGCTTAAGAACGAAGAACGAAAGCGGATGGTCGAGGAGGCCGTTCGGCTCCCCTGCCTGGAGCTTACTGCCGAGCTTGCCAAGGAGGCGATGAACATCGCCTCGGGGGTCTTCAGCCCTCTCGAAGGCTTTATGACTAAAGCGGATTGTGAATCTGTGCAGATCAGTGGAAGACTGGCTGATGGTCTCCCTTGGACCATCCCGATCATCCTTGATGTGTCGGAGGAGGAAGCTGGGAGGCTGGGAGACAGAGTAGCGCTTTCCTATCATGGCGAGCCTTTCGCCGTGCTCGACGTTCAAGAGATCTACGCATACAACCGCGAAGCTTTGTCCTCTGCCGTCTTCGGCACAGTCGATCCCCGCCATCCTGGGGTAGAGCGGATCCGCTCTTTAAAGGAGATGCTGATCGGAGGGCGGATAAGTGTCTTTGGAGAGTTGAATGGCCCCTGGAGCGGGCATCGGCTTCAACCCATGGAGACCAGGGTTCTTTTCGAGGCGAAGGGTTGGAGAACTGTAGTAGGGTTCCAGACCCGCAACGTCCCTCATCTCGGTCACGAGTATGTCCAGAAGACAGCCCTCTCCTTTGTGGATGGGATCTTTATCAACCCGGTTATCGGCAGGAAGAAGGCGGGCGATTTCACCGACGAGGTGATCCTCCGAGCCTATGAGGCGCTCATCACGCACTATTATCCTAAGGAGCGAGCGGTCTTGGCCATTCTCGAGACTGAGATGCGCTACGCGGGGCCTCGGGAGGCGATCTTTCACGCTATCGTCCGGAAGAACTTTGGCTGCACCCACTTTATTGTGGGGCGTGATCACGCGGGCGTGGCTGACTTCTACCCGCCCTACGCAGCGCAGGAGATCTTTGATGGGTTCCCTGACTTGGGGATCGTACCCCTCTTCTTTACCGCATTCTTCCATTGTGGCCGTTGCGGAGGAGCGGCGAACGAGAAGACCTGCCCCCATGACGGGGAGCGTCAAGACTTCAGCGGCACGCAGCTCAGGAACTCGATTCTCCAATCCAACGGAAAGGCCGGCCAGACCCTTCGACCGGAAGTCGCTCAAGTGATCCAAAGCTCTAAGAATCGTTTTGTTGAATAAGCGCAATCGACGGTAGAACAGTCCAACGGAGGAACAGATGAAAGTGGCTGTACTGGGTTTAGATTGTGCGACGCCCCAACTGGTCTTCGATCAGTTCAAAAGTGACCTGCCTAACCTCTCCAGACTCATGGCGGAGGGGATCTATGGGGAACTCGAAAGTACCCATCCTCCGATCACGGTTCCGGCCTGGTCCTGCATGATGTCCAGCCGAGATCCAGGAGAGCTGGGGTGTTACGGCTTCCGTAACCGAAAGGATCACTCGTATAACGGCTACTCCCTGGCCAACGCGCTGGCCGTTCAGGAACCTTTGGTGTGGGACTACTTGCAAGAACAGGGGCTCCGCTCCATCCTGCTCGGTGTGCCCCAGACCTATCCTCCGCGTCCGATCCTGGGTGAGATGGTGACCTGTTTTTTGACCCCCTCCACGCAGAGTGAATACACCTATCCCGCCGCCCTGAAAGACGAGATTGAGCGGATTTCGGGGGGCTATATCCTGGATGTGGAGAATTTCCGTACTGACAACAAGCAGGCGATTCTGGACCAGATCTTTGAGATGACACGTCGGAGGTTTCGGGTGGCGAAACACCTGATCGCTCACCACCCTTGGGACTTTTTTATGATGGTCGAGATGGGCGTGGATCGCATCCACCATGGGTTCTGGAAGTACTTCGACAGGGAGCACCCAAAGTATGAGCCTGGAAATCCCTTTGAAAACGCGATGCGAGAGTACTATCAGTTCGTGGACCAGGAGATTGGGGAGATCCTTTCTCTGCTGGGTCAAGACTGCGCCGTGATGGTGGTCTCTGACCACGGCGCCAAGAAGATGGTGGGAGGAATCTGTATCAACGAGTGGCTGATGAAGCAGGGCTATCTGCGGCTGAAAGAGGCCCCTTCAAAACCCACACCCTTCTCCAAAGTGGAGATCGACTGGGATCACACCCTGGCTTGGGGAGAGGGGGGCTACTATGGGCGGCTCTTTCTCAATGTCAAGGGGAGAGAGCCCAGAGGCCAGATCGAGCCCGGAGACTACGAGAAGGTCCGGGATCGGTTGATCGCTGATATTCAGGCCATCGAAGACCCTGCCGGCCGGGGGATTGGTTCCATCGCCATGCGGCCCGAGGAGCTTTACCGGGCGACCCGTGGGATTCCGCCAGACCTCATCGTCTACTTCGGGAACCTGGATTGGCGCTCGGTCGGCTCGGTGGGCTATGGCGCTGTTCATACCTTTGACAATGACACCGGACCCGACGATGCCAACCATGCCCAGCACGGGATCTTCATCCTGCAAGTTCCTGGTCGAACAGGGGGCCACAATCACGACGACCTTCGCGTCTATGATGTGGCCCCCACCATCCTGGATCTCTTCGGCGTTTCCATCTCTAGAGAGATGCAAGGGAAGATTATCCGCTGAGTCCGATCGTTCGACGTTGTTGTTCTGTGATGTATCTCAGTGACCTGATCCCTTTTTACTGAATCACATCGGTGGCCTGGATGATCAGGTCATCCGGATCGAGGTTTTTGAACTTGGTGCCGCTAATATTTACAGTTGAGCCTTCAGCAGTGAGGTAGACCGAACTTTCATGAGGGGTGACCTGAACCCTGTTGTTTTTGAAATCGAGGAGGTGTCCCCAGGTTTCAACCCAGAGCCATGTTCCTATGTTCAGCACGCTGCCGTTAATGCTCATATCTTCTTCGGCATATACGCTCATGGATTCGGTTTTGAACAGTGAACCTGGGCGCACGGTGACTCCTTTTCCCTGAAGGTGCACGACGTCTTTGGCGCCAAGTTTTGATTTGTCCATGAGCAGAAGGCTTCCCTCTTGTGAGAAGAGATAGATAGTACCATCTTGCTCAGCGAGCACAGAGGTCTGAGGGTGGAGGACAATGTCGCCACGGGCATCGAGCATGACAAGATACGATCCAGCCCTCAGGGAGGTTTTAACTCCGATGGTAATCGTACCTCCCGCGGCCATGTAAATGTTGGCAGTCTTAGCAACGAGATTGGAGTTGATCGTAATGTTCTTCCCGGCCGTCAGGGAAAAGTCGATACCTTGCGGTGTCACCAGATTACTCACGCCCGTGGGGATGACGATGCTTTCCGATGTGGAGAAAGAACCGTCTGTCGTAAGCGCCGTTGTAATGTCATTGTCCACGCCGGGATCGCAGACCCCATTATTGTTGACATCCTCGCAGGCAAAACCGCCCCAGGCGGAAGAGGGGAAGGGGGAGAGCGCGAGTATTCCCAGGCAACCGACAACGAGCCCCAATCGGCAGATACGAGCCATATTCCTGAGAGGGTTGACCACTTCAAAATCCGTCATCCGAGCCATTACTACACCTCCTTGAATTGTGTGAGAGCGTTAAGAGACTTGGACTGTTCAGCGGAGTCTGTTTAAGCCATGCCGCACCTCCTTAGAATAGGGCTTTATCAAAGGACTTAGAGTTGTCGTTGAAAGCCGGCGGGGAAAGATTGCATCGGGTATGCCATTGATGGAGGCGAGTGAACGTCTCCCTAGCTAGATCAGCGCTATCGTGCGCCGATTCTATGCATACCGTCATAAATAGTTGCGCATCGAATGCCTGCGACGTGTCCTTGGAGGATCAAGAAGGTGATCGATGCGCAAGCCGGCAATCCACGATGCCCAAGCCAGGCGAATTGCACTGCGACGGGAAATTCTCCGCTCCAAGGAATCGCGCTACGATCATCGACTCCATGGTGTGCTGTTGGTCTACTCAGGGCGGTCATGCCGTGACGTGGCGGAGCTATTGGGCCATAGTCCGCGCACGATCCGGTATTGGGTGCAGCGGTTCGAACACAGTGGGTGTATCGGTCTGCAAGAAGGCGAGCGTCCAGGTCGTCCCCCGACCGTAGACGCCGCGACGCGCGAGCAACTCGGCCACGACCTACACCGTTCCCCTCACGAGTGGGGGTACGCGCAGAATCTCTGGGACGGCAAGCTGCTGAGCCACCACTTGGCCCACCGCTATGCCGTGCAGCTCGGGGTGCGGCAATGTCAGCGGATGCTTCACGCCTTGGGCTTTCGTCGCCGCAAACCCAGACTCGAATTATGCGCAATGTTTTAGGACGTCACATTTACTTGGTCTCCTTTCATGAGATAACGGACGGACAGTGCAACGTACCCTGGTGTAGTGACAAATACGACCAATCGATGTGACAAATTGGGTCAGTCGGTGTGAAATATTTTCATACCATGGGAGATTAACCGCTATGTCATGGAAAAATTGTCGTCTCTTTGTGTTGACAATCCTCTTTATCAGTCTCGCATGTATTTCCCCTGTTGAAGCCTACATCGGCCCTGGGGCTGGGTTTGCTTTTCTCTCGTCGTTTCTCATCCTGGCCCTTTCGTTTCTCCTGGCCATCTTCTCCCTTCTGGCTTGGCCATTCCGGTTGTTGGCAAAGACGTTGGTGCGGCGAAAATCGCAACCTCGGAGAAAAGGAAATATTGATCGGGTCATCATCTTGGGATTAGATGGGTTGGATCCGGGCCTGACGGAGCAATTCATGGCTGAGGGCAAGCTCCCTCATTTCCAACGCCTAAAGGAGGTCGGAACCTTTGCTCCGCTTGCTACAAGCTATCCGCCCATCTCTCCGGCGGCCTGGTCTTCCTTTATGACTGGGGTGGATTCCTCTCGCCACAACATCTTCGATTTCTTCACTCGAGATCCGCGGACTTATTTGCCCGTGCTGTCATCAGCGGAAATCGGCCCGGCCTCGAGGACACTTTCATTGGGCAAGTATCGGATTCCACTGGGGAAGCCCAAGGTGAAACTGTTGCGCAAGAGTAAGCCCTTTTGGATCATACTGGGTGAGCACGATATCTTCAGCTCGATCATCCGCGTCCCGATTACCTTCCCACCAGAAAAATTCAAGGGCGTGCTTCTTTCCGGCATGTGTGCACCGGACCTCAGGGGCACGCAGGGAACCTTCTCCCACTACACCACCAGCAAGGGGGTTGACGTCAACAAGGAGGGTGGCGTCTGTATCCCGCTTGTCCGCGAAGGTCACAGAATTCATACCCACCTTCATGGGCCTGAGAACACCCTCCACAAAAATGGAGGCGCTCTGAAGATCCCCTTAGAGATTCTTATGGATGAGAAGAAAAATCGAATTCAGATTCGAGTGTCCGGGCAGCAGTTCTCCCTGGAACCACGAACCTATTCCCCGTGGATCAGGGTGAGCTTTCGTGCAGGGTTGATATCCAAAGTCCATGGCATCTGTCGCTTCTATCTCAATGACGCTACTCCGGAGTTAGACCTCTACGCGACCCCCGTTCAGATCGATCCTGACGACCCGCCCTTCCCATTTCTCATCCCTTCATCTACGCGGTGTACTTGGCCAAACTGATTAATTCTTATGGAACCCTGGGTTTGGCCGAAGATACGTGGGCTCTGAACGAAGGGGTCATTGATGAGGAAAGCTTCCTGAAGCAAGCCTACCTCTACTGTCAGGAGCGTGAAGAGATGCTCTTCAAAGCTTTGGATCGAACTCCCAAGGGCGTCTGCGTCTGTGTGTTCGACACAACCGATCGTATTCAGCACATGTTTTTCCGCTGCCTCGACGAAAATCATCCGGCGAACAAAGGCAAGGAAACTGCCGGGTACAAGCACGTCATTGAAGATCTCTATCGGCATATGGATGGCCTGCTGGGACGGCTTATGGAAAAGGTAAACGAGAAGACAGTACTGATGGTGATGTCGGATCATGGATTTACATCCTTCCGACGGGGGGTCAACATCAACACGTGGTTATTTCAACACGGTTATCTGGCCCTCAAGCAAAGCAACATCACAAGCGGCAAGTGGTTTGCGGACGTGGACTGGCAGCACACCAAGGCGTTTTCTCTTGGGCTGACCGGCATCTTCATCAATAGGAAGGGGAGGGAGAGTCAGGGAATCGTAAGTGAGGGTCAAGAGTTGTGCGACCTGAAACGCGAGTTAATAGAAAAGCTGACGGGCCTGGTGGATGACCAGTGCGGCGAGGTCGCTATTCGTGAGATCGTGGATGCTGAGGCGATGTTCTCTGGTCCCTACCTTGATAACGGACCCGATCTGCTTCTCGGTTACAACGCCGGCTATCGCGCCTCATGGGACTGCGCCGCCGGACGGGTCACAGCATCGGTCTTCGAGGATAACACCAAGAGGTGGAGTGGCGACCATTGTGTAGATCCCAAGCTTGTGCCGGGAGTCTTCTTCTGCAACCGAGCCATCAATGGCAAGGCTCCAGACATCAAAGACATTGCTCCAACCGTACTCAATCTATTTGGGGTGGAGATTCCGCAGTATATGCACGGCGAGCCGCTTCTGCCCGCCACCGTGAAAGAGGGAAGTTAAGGGCACGCGACAGGCTTACAACCGGTTCTATCAACCAAGTAAATGGAGCATGCGATGAGAAAACTGAGGGTACTGCTCGCGATCAGCTTCATGGTTTTGATGGGAGTGCATGGTTCCGCCCTGGCCGCTGGTCCGTTAACCCACGTCACGACCGTTCCCCTTGGGGCCAAGGCTCATGACGTCGTCCTGCAGGACGATTTTGCCTACGTGGTGACTGATCTGGGGCTCACGATCGTTGACGTCTCCAACCCGGCAGCGCCGGTGGTGCGGGGTTCGGTCTCGACGGGGAAGACGCAGGGAGTGGCCGTCAAAGGGTCCTATGTCTATGTGGCGAGCCAGACAAAGGATCTAAGAATCATTGACATCTCGGATCCGGATGCCCCCACGATCATCGGTTTCGAAGTCCTCCCCGGCCAGACCTGGGACGTAGCCGTAAAAGACAACATCGTCTATGCGGCCTCTTTCGGCGGAGAATTGTACCTCATCAATATATCCAACCCGCAGGACCCGATACTCGTTAAGAGGATAGGTCTTTTGAAGTGGAGCAACCCAGGGGCGGATGCGCTAAACCTCGAAAAGCTTAATAACTACGTCACCTCCGGCAATGCCTTAACGACGGGAGTCTCCGTCACGGGCAATGCACTTGTCACGGTTGATTGGGGTTACGGACGGCTGTACTACTACGATGTTGCCAATGCTGCAAACCCTATCTTCAGGGGTACGCACTACGCTCCGTTTCTCCTTAAGGCCGAAGCTGATCCTGTCAACGATGTGGCCTACATGTTGGGCGCCTACGGTAAGTTTTCAGGTCTCTTTACCGTGCCGATCTCTGCGATGGGGTCAACCTACTCGACGCGCTATGACCAGTGCCCCTCCTGCGATTTTCTGCCGGCTAACCATGTAATAGGCCAGGGCGGCCTCGCAGTGTCAACTAACGGCAAATACGTTCTGTACGTCGGCGGTGGAAAGGCCCAACTTCACGTGGTGGACGTTTCAATTCCGGCTGATCGTCATGAGATCGTTTCGGTCAGCATAGGCGAACCTCAGGTCGGCCTGGCCGAGACAATTGGCCTGACAAGCCGGGGCGACTACATATACGTTGCAGGTGGCGCAACCGGCCTCCAGGTCTACCTCTTCTCTGGCTTATCAGATTGAGATCGCTAACTTAGAAAGGGACTCTGTATATGTACAGGAAGCGGATTCTCATCGGCGTTGTTTCGACATCCCTCTTTATCCTTTTGGGAGTCGCTGTCCTCAAGGCTGCCTCGTCCCGTAATGAACCGCGGATTTCAACTAAGAAGGTCTTAATTCTGGGATTTGACGGTCTCGATCCTCAGATCCTGGAACGCCTGGTCAAAGCCGGCAAGCTGCCGAATTTCAAAGCCCTGATGGATAGCGGCGAGTATCGCCCATTGGCTACCAGCATTCCCCCTTTGAGTCCGGTAGCCTGGGCTAACTTCATCACCGGCATGGACCCAGGCGGCCATGGCATCTTTGACTTTATTCATCGGGACCCTCACACCATGATCCCGTATCTATCTACCACCAGGACAGAGGCGGCCAGAAGAACGCTTCGTCTGGGCAACTGGGTGATACCGCTTTCGGCGGGGAAAGTGACGCTCCTGAGGCAAGGGAAAGCCTTCTGGCAGGTCCTTGAGGAACACGGGATTCCGACAACTATTGTCCGCGCTCCCTCTAATTTCCCTCCGGTCAAGAGCGGGCAACATCAACTATCCGGGATGGGAACTCCCGATCTTCAGGGCACCTATGGGATGTTCTCTTTCTTTACCGACGAGCCGGTTGGCAGGTACACGATAGATTCCGGAGGTGATGTCTTTCCGGTACAGCGTGTGAATCATCACGTGCAGGCCAAACTGGTAGGGCCAAGAAACAGCTTTCGTGTGGATGCTCCCCCAAGCACCGTAAATTTCAACGTGCAGATCGATCCGGTGAATCCGGTGGCAAAGATCGCCATTCAGGACCAGCAATTTCTTCTAAATGAGGGAGAGTGGACCCCCTGGATTCACATTCAATTTGAAATGATCCCTTACATGACGGGCGTGAAGGGCATGGTCCGCTTCTACCTTAAAGAGGTCCGTCCTCATTTTAAGCTCTATGCGACCCCCATCAATATAGATCCTTCAGCGCCTGCAATGCCGATTTCAACGCCTGAGATTTATTCCCAAGAGCTCTTTGAAGAGATCGGCCCTTTCTATACCCAGGGCATGCCCCACGATACCAAAGCCCTCTCGAACGGCATTCTGGACGATGCCGAGTTCCTGCAGCAAGCCACAATCGTCTTTGATGAGCATATGCGGCTATTCGAGTACGAATTGAACCGTTTCAAGTCCGGACTGTTGTTTTTCTACACCGATCGGGTGGATCAGCTTGGTCATATGTTTTGGCGCACCATGGATCCAAGACATCCGGCTCACGACCCGGCCAGCAAATATAGCCATGTCATTGACGAGACCTACAAGAATATGGACAAGATCCTGGGAAAAGCGCGTGAGCGGCTTGATAGTCACACCACACTGATCGTCATGTCGGATCATGGCTTTGCGCCCTTTTACCGCGCGTTTAATCTTAATACCTGGCTTAATGAACAGGGATACGTGAAGCTGATGGATAAGCCCGCAAAAGACGGCGCGGAGTTTTTCGCCCACGTGAACTGGGGAGAAACTACAGCCTATGGTTTGGGAATCAACGGGTTATATATCAATCTCAGAGGGCGAGAGCCGAGTGGAGTGGTCCAACCAGGATCCGAGCGGGATGCTCTCATGAATGGAATCGCGCGAAAGTTGCTGGCCGTGAGGGACCCCAAAACGGGAGAGCAGGTCATCCGCCGGGTGTATAAGGCAGAGGAGGTCTACAGCGGACCGGCTCTTCAAGAGGCCCCGGACCTGATCATTGGCTATAACCGTGGCTATCGGGCCTCATGGAAATCGGTGCTTGGCAAATTCCCCAGGACGCTGTTTGAGGATAATACAGATAAGTGGAGCGGCGACCACGCCATGGCAGCCGACCTGGTACCCGGGGTACTTATCGCGAATAGAAAGATCAAGTCTCCCGACCCGGCCCTTATCGATCTTGCGCCCACTATTCTGAACGAGTTTGGCCTCTCGAAGGAGAATGAGATGGTGGGAAGCAATCTGTTCTCTGCTACCCACTCAACACTGAAGCCCTAAGGGCGATAGGAGGAAGGAATGTTCGGGTCAAAGATGAAATTGGATGAGGACCTGGTTCGGCGGTGTAAACTGCATGCCCAAGCGGCGGGTTACAGCTCGGTCGAAGAATTTATCCATCATGCGCTGGAGAGTGCGCTGAAGAAGGCGAGCCCAACACCTCCTGATGAGGAGGAGAAGGTTCTCGACCGATTGAAGGGCCTTGGCTATATCGAATAGCCGAAATGAAGGACCAAAGGCCTGATCCACAGATTCTTGAGTGTGAGACCCCGCAGCGCATCACATTGTGGCGTGACCATGGCCGATTATATCCCAGGAGCGAAATATGTTGCCGCCTCATCAGCTCATCAGCAGCTTCTTTGATCTGACACTGAGACCGTTCCAATCGATGTCCCCGTTGTGGGCGTTGAGCCTGTTTTCCTTTGTGGCCGGTCTCCTTATGCTACTCATCTTCCGATACACCTCGAATCAGCGGCGCATCAGGGAAACAAAAAATGTCATCAAAGCCCACGTGCTCGAGCTGTGGCTGTTCAGGGACGACCTACGGATCATGCTCTCTGCCCAGGGGCGAATTCTCCGTCTGAATGGCCGGTATCTGAGGCTTGCTATGAAGCCGATGCTGTTTCTGATCATTCCGATGGTGCTCATTCTTCTTTCACTGGAAAACTGGTTTGGTCACAGGCCTCTGCATCCCGGGGAAGCGGCGATTGTGTCCATGCGGGTCAGCGATGGAGAGACAGGGCTTCTGGAAAGGGCTTCGCTCGAAGGGAACAAGGGATTGACGGTGGAGACCCCACCCCTGAGAGTTCCTCAGGCCAAGGAGGTTGACTGGAGGGTCCGCGCCGATGGGCTCGGAGTCCATAACGTATCAATAGACGTATTTGGCCACCGCCTGGAGAAACAAATCGTAGTGTCACAGGGGTTGGTCAGGGTGTCTCTCTCTCGTGTTCGCTCGGAGTTGTGGCAAGGGCTGCTCCATCCAGGTGAGCCCTCTATTCCTCCTCAGTCGGGGATCGAACGCATCGACATTCATTATCCGGCGAGGTTCGTGAAGATCGTTGATTGGAACATTCACTGGCTACTGTATTTTTTTGTGTTGTCTACGATTTTTGCTTTTGGCTTCAAGCGAATGTTTAGAGTTGAGCTGTAACTATGTTTGACCCCTTACTTATTCTCTTGGGACTGGTCGTCGGCCTGCTTGTTGGGTTTACCGGCATGGGTGGGGGGGCCCTGATGGCGCCCGGCCTTATCTTTTGGTTCAACATTCCACCAGTTGTTGCTGTGGGCACAGACTTGGCCTATTCGGCCGTCACCAAGGCTTTTGGCGCCTTCCAGCATCTGCGAAGTGGAAACGTGAACATTGGGCTTGCCCTCCGGCTGGCGGTGGGGAGCATTCCGGGCGCGCTCCTGGCCGTCGGAATGGCCGAGTGGGTGAAGGCTATGGGGCAACTGCACCATGATCTGATGATCAAGAAAGCCTTGGGGATCATTCTCGTCTTTGTTGGTGGGCTTCTTCTCTTTCAACTCCTCTGGCATTCAAGGAGAAGCCATTCCTGGCCGGACAAGATGGCTCTGCTCAATCCCGTGATGCGATATGGCTTGGACATAGGAGCTGCGATTGTGGTTGGTTTTCTCGTTGGTCTGACCTCGGTTGGCAGCGGGTCTCTTATTGTCGCGTGGCTGAGCCTCACCTCTCTCCTGCCGGCTCGGATGGTGGTGGGAACTGATCTCTTGAACGCCTTCCTGCTGACCACGACAGCGGCTCTTGCACACTTCCAGGCTGGGAATATCGACACGCTCCTGACGGTCAACTTGCTGCTCGGCTCGATACCGGGGATCCTGATCGGCACCCATCTCACATTGAGGGTGCCGAATGTGGCCTTAAGGGGATGCCTGGCCTTTCTCCTCTTAGCCATCGGAGTCCGCCTGTTTCGCCCGTAGGCTGCCTGCTTTCTCGCCGCACAACGGTACCGAGAACACAACAACCCAGATCACTGAAGGGAGATGCTTATGAAAAGGTTATTGGTGGCTGTAATCGCCGCTGCAGGTATCGCCCTGGAGACGGGTGTGGCGTATGCCCAGGAGTGCCTGGGATCACAGGCAACGATTGTCGGTACCGAAGGCAACGATATCCTGACGGGGACATCCGGCGACGACGTCATTGTGGGCTTGGGTGGTAATGACCTCATCAAGGGCATGAGCGGAAGCGACCTCATCTGTGGCAGCGATGGCGATGACGTCATCGATGGCGGCCCCGGCAACGACGTCATCTATGGGGGCGCTGGCGATGATCTTCTCAAAGGTCAAGAGGGCGACGATAGCCTCGACGGGGGCGACGGCGACGACCTCCTTGAAGGCGGCTCCGGCAACGACCTTATCGGGGAGGGCGAGGAGGACGTCGATAGCGATGCCTCGTAGGCGAGGATCCGAGACTGAACAGGATACCAGATGACAATTGTCCGCTTTTCAGGTGCGAGGATGCCGCGCAACATCAAATCGCCCGGATTACCAAAGGAGCGTGTCCGTATGAATGCGAATATGAATATGACGAAGCGGTCGATGGTTGTGATCGCGGCGGCGTATATGACCATGGGAACAGTGGCTGCCGCGCAAGCCCCACCTACATGCCGGGGGTTTCCTGCGACGATCATCGGTACTGACGGCGACGATGTCCTGATGGGAACGCCCGGCGACGACGTCATTGTCGGCCTGGATGGTAACGACCGCATCGAGGGTGGAGACGGTAAGGACCGTATCTGTGGCGGCCCCGGCAACGACATCATCGACGGCGGTCCAGGTAATGACGCCCTCGAAGGCGGCCCAGGCGACGACCTCATTGAAGGCGGCCCCGGCAACGACTTCCTCGCGGGCGAAGCCGGTAACGACACGCTTTATGGCGGTGACGGTAATGACATCATCCAGGGGGAATTCCAGAATGACGAGATGTCACGTGCGCACAGAGACCAGGCTGGTAGTGACGCGATCTATGGCGGCCCTGGCAACGACTTTATCGAAGGCTTCGATGGCAACGACACGATCGATGGTGGCCCTGGTAAGAATCTCATTAAGGGCCAATATGGCAACGACCTGATCAAGAGTGGCCTCGGGAATAACGTCATCGAAGGCGGTCCCGGCAATGACGTCATTAAAGGCGGTCTCGGTAACAACGTCATTAAGGGCCAATATGGCGATGACGTCATCGAGGGCGGCTTCGGAAATAACATTGTGGAAGGCGGTCCCGGCAATGACCGCATCAAAGGCGGTCCCGGCAATGACTATATTAAGGGCCAGTTCGATGATGACGTCATCGAGGGCGGCTCCGGAAATGACTTCATCGACGGCGGCCCCGGCGATGACCGCATGAAGGGCCAGTTGGGCGATGACCGAATCATCGCCGGCGGGGGCAACGACCTCATCGAAGGCGGTCCCGGCAACGACGTGCTTGACGGCGACGACGGTTACGACACCCTCAAAGGCCAGGCCGGCTACGACGAGTGCTATAACGGTGAGACGAATAGCGGCTGCGAAGTCAAATAGGGCGCTTTACCGGATCACAGCTCATCGTCAGAGGCTAGAACGGCGTAACAATGGAAGCGATTGCACCTCCTCCCGCGAATAAAGTGCTCTGTGTTGATATGGACGGCACGCTTCTCGCCACCGACGTGTTGTGGGAGTCGCTGCTGGTTCTGCTGAAGAGACGGCCGCTGAGTCTTCTGTGCCTGCCGGCGTGGCTGCTCAGAGGGAAGGCGTATCTTAAGCATCAGATTGCTCAGCGCGTGATGCTTGATCCAGCAAGTCTACCCTACCGAGACGACGTGCTTGACCTTTTGCGGAAAGAAAAAGAGGCGGGTAGGGAAATTGTACTTGCCACGGCGTCTGATCGAAAACTTGCCGAGGCTGTGGGCGGGTATCTGGGACTTTTCTCGGCTGTCCTGGCAAGCGATGGTAAGGTCAATCTTGCCGGTCTGCAGAAACTTAAGGCGTTGGAGGTGTATGTTGGAGGAAAAGAGTTTACCTACCTGGGTAACGGGAAGGCGGACATCCCGCTCTGGATGGCCGCCTCTGAGGCAACGGTGGTTGATCCTTCCGCACGGCTGCTCAAGCAGGCGCAAAAAGTTGGCGCAGGCCTGCGGATCATGTCCCCCAGGGCAAATCGCCTCCGGAGCTTGTTGCAAGCGCTTCGAATCTCTCAGTGGGTGAAAAATATGCTGCTGTTTGTGCCGCTGCTGCTGGCCCACAAGGTGACAGGAGGAGCGCAGGCGGTGTCGGCACTCTTGGCGTTTTGCAGCTTCAGTATCTGCGCATCCGGTGTCTACATTGTGAACGACTTGCTTGACCTCGAGTCCGATAGACGCCATCCGACGAGAAGGTTTCGTGCTTTTGCCGCCGGCGCGCTCCCAATCTCGACAGGCGTGCTCTTGGCCCCACTTCTCCTCGGGAGTAGCGTTCTGACTGCCGTGCTGTTCCTCCCCCATCTATTTACCACGGCCCTTGGCTTGTACGTTGTCATGACGACTGCGTATACCTTCTATCTGAAACGCATTGCCGTCCTTGACATTCTTGTGCTGGCCGGATTTTACACCATCCGTGTCGTCGCGGGCGCAATGGCCGTCGAGGTTCCCGTCTCACCATGGCTTCTCGCGTTTTCCATGTTTCTGTTTCTGAGTTTGGCGCTTGCCAAGCGATACTCCGAGCTCGTTCTGATGCACGCGAACGGTGAAACCCTTGCGAGGGGGCGTGGCTATCTCGTCGACGATAAAGAGCTGCTCCAAAGTATCGGTGTGACTAGCGGGTATCTTTCGGTCCTTGTACTTGCGCTCTACATCAACAGCAAGGAAGTAACCGCGCTCTATCAGCATCCCCAAGCGCTCTGGCTGGTATGCCCCTGCTTACTGTACTGGATTACGCGCGTCTGGTTCTTTGTGTATCGTGGAGCAATTCAGGAAGACCCGCTTGTCTTCACTCTGAAAGACCCCGCAAGCTATGTGGTAGGCGGCTTCGTCGGGCTGCTCATTCTCACAGCGTTGTAGGAAGGGGAGGGCGGAAAGACCGGGGAAATGAAGCGATATGAGTCCTGGGGAAGGTATCCTAAGGCGAAGCATACGCTGATTGCGCCGATGGGCTGGCGGTGCGAGCCGCCGTGTTTCGAGGCGTTTGCGCAGCCCGTGCTGCCGTTTGCCCAGGGACGAAGCTACGGAGATGTGTGTCTCAATGACGGCGGTGTCCTGATCGACACGTCACCGTTGCGCCGCTTTATGGCATTCGATGAAGAGCGCGGCATCCTCCGCTGCGAAGCGGGGATGACGCTTGCAGAAATTCTGAAGCTGATTGTCCCCATGGGGTGGTTCCTGCCTGTGACCCCGGGGACAAAGTATGTCTCCGTGGGCGGCGCGATCGCCAACGATGTCCACGGGAAAAGTCATCAACGAGCAGGCACCTTCGGATGCCACGTGCGGCAGTTCGAACTGCTTACCTCGACTGGTGAGCGCCTGATCTGTTCTCCAACCCGGAACACCGAGCTGTTCCAAGCCACAATTGGGGGATTGGGACTCACGGGAGTTATTCTGTGGGCGGAGGTGCAGTTGAAACCCATTGGCGGCCCATCAATGACAATGGAGTGCATTCGCTTTGCTGGGCTTGAAGAATTTTTCGAGCTCTCAGCCTTATCTGATAAAGAATACGAGTACACCGTCGCGTGGGTAGATTGTCTTGCGCGAGGCGAAAGAGCGGGCAGAGGCATCTTCATCCGGGGTAACCATGCGGAGCCTGCGCGTCAGATGTCGGCGGGGGCGAAGCAACCTCGAACAGCGCGGCTGCCCTTCGATGCTCCGGCTTTTGTCCTTAATCGACTGACCGTGAAAGCGTTTAACGCCGCACACTATTATGCGCAGTCTCGGAAGACGGTGCAGCAAATCGTCCATTATGAGACATTCTTCTACCCGCTTGATGCTGTGCAGGGCTGGAACCGACTGTACGGTAAACGCGGCTTCTTACAATATCAATGCGTCGTGCCCCACGATGATGGTTCCGCAGCGATAAGAGAGCTGCTTGCCCGAATAGCCCGCTCGGGTCTGGCAGCGTTCCTGGCTGTCTTGAAGATCTTTGGTTCGGTCTCCTCGCCCGGGATGCTCTCGTTTCCCAGACCTGGAGTAACGCTTGCGGTAGACTTCCCATATCAAGGGGCAAGAACCTTGCGGCTTCTCGACGACCTTGATGAGATTGTACTTGCGAGACATGGAGCCATCTATCCCGCAAAAGACGCGCGAATGTCCGCCAGGATCTTTCACGCATCGTTTCCGCGCTGGAAGGAATTCATGCGCTTTATCGATCCGAAGTTCTCCTCGAGCTTTTGGAGGCGAGTTGCGATTCCACTCGATGCAGACAGGTAAGAGGAGAGTACTCATCATCGGCGCAACCTCGGAAATTGCGTATGAGACGGGGAAAATCTTTGCTGCCGATGGGGCATGGCTGTTTTTGGTCGGACGCCATCAGGAAAAACTTGCCGCCGTTGCCGATGACCTGCACGTGAGGGGGGCAGGCAGGGTGGAAACATTCGCCCTCGATCTGACCGAGCTTGATCGCCATCACGAGCTGCTCGCAAAGGCGATAGAAGCCCTGGGTGGGCTTGACGCAGCGCTGATTGCCCACGGAACGTTACCGGATCAACGAGCCTGTGAGCAGAATGTGGCCGACCTGGTGAATGGATTCACGACGAACTGCCTCAGCGTCATTTCTCTGGTCACACACCTTGCCAATTACTTTGAACCGCAAAGATACGGCTCTCTTGCGGTCATTACTTCCGTAGCAGGTGATCGTGGTCGGCGGAGCAACTACGCGTACGGGGCCGCAAAAGGGGCGGTGGACCTTTTTCTTCAAGGGGTGCGCAGTCGGCTCTCCCGTGCCGGCGTGTCGGTTGTCACGATCAAGCCCGGTCTTGTAGACACCCCGATGACTGCCGCGCTGCCGAAGCATTTCCTTTTTGCTCGCGCGTCCACGGTCGGCAAAGGTGCATACAAGGCGATGCTGAGCCGAAAGGATGTGGTATACCTGCCGTGGTTCTGGCGCTGGATCATGGCGATCATCAAGATGGTTCCGGAATCCGTCTTCAAGCGAATGAGCCTGTAAAAAGGCGAGGACGGAAGACCCGAGGATGATGCCGTGCGTAGTGAACGGATACGAGTCGGCTACGTGATCCCCCAACTCGCCCACGGTGGGGCAGAGCGACAACTGTACGAATTGAGTCGAGGCCTGGATGCCACACGTTTTCAGTGTGTCGTCTATTGCCTATCCGAGAGGACATTTCCCTACGGCGACATGATCAGAGAGGCGGGGATCGAGCTGCGCATCTTAAAGCCCTGTGGCCATTTCGACATCTCAAGGGTTCTTCAACTCGCGCGTCTCGTGCGCAAGGACCGTATCGATATTCTTCACGCCTTCCTCTTCCACGCCAACGGCTATGCCTGGCCCGCGCGATGGCTCGCCGGCGGCCCCCGTCTGGTGACCTCGGCGCGCAACTGCCAGACGATTGGGTGGCTTCGGGACCGGGTCAACCGGCTTGCCTTTCAGGGAAGTGATGCGATCGTCTGTAACGGCGAGGCGGTCCGATCGTTTATCGGGCAACACTATCGCGTGCCGGCCGAGAAGTGCGCAGTGATCTATAACGGGGTCGATCTCGAGCGCTTCGCGCTGTCAACGGAGTCTCCGCCCTCCGCGTACAGGTCAGGCGACGGGCTGGTGATCACCGTCGGGCGCCTCGTCCCGCAAAAGGATATCGAGCTGTTCCTCGACGCGGCAGCCCTGCTCACGCATAGACAGGCCGGGACGCGCTTTGTGATCGTGGGTGATGGTCACTGCCGTGGAGCGCTGGAGCGCTATGCCGCTCACAACGGACTGGGGCGGCAGGTCGCCTTTCTGGGCGAGCGGGCGGATGTCCCCGAACTGCTGCGCACCGCCGATGTCGTCTGGCTCACCTCGGCCTGGGAGGGGCTGTCCAATGTGCTCTTAGAGGCCATGGCCTGCGCCAAACCGATTGTGACACGGGACGTGGGGGCCTGCCGGGAGATCGTCCGTCATGGGGTGAATGGCTATCTGGTGCCCAAGCGGGATGCGGAAGCGTTTGCGCATTACACCCTCGGTCTGTTGACCAACCCTGTTCAGGCAAGCGAGATGGGACAGGCGGGGAGGAAGATAGCCGAGGAGAAGTTCTCCCTCTCCGCCATGATCCGAAATACAGTAAAGCTGTATGACTCGCTGCTCGATTCCCGGGTTGGCGTCGCCGGCTAACGGGGGAATGCACCGCATGAGGAACCGCGCGGATGCGGCGAATACCGCCAAAACAACTGCGCGGGCACGGGCCCCGACAGGCGATGTGGTACGCCACCGGGGCCCATCATCTCAGCAGGGTGGGGCATGGATCCGGTCTCTCTTCCAGGGGTTGCCCGAAGGCATTTGTCTCATTGACCCCTCGATGCGGGTCGTCCTTTGGAACCGGGCGGCCACCGAGATCACCGGCTACGGGGCGTCAGAGCTTCTGGGGTGCCGCTGCTATCTCAAGGGAAACGGCCTCGACCTGGAACGATTTTGTCGGGCGGAGTGCCCCGTCAGTGGGGAGGACAAATCGCTCACGGGCTGCCGTGGCTGCGTCAAGTGGCAGTACCCCTGGACCCTGGTTCTCCCCGCGCGACACGTGGACGTCGCCCTCCTCATCCTGATCTTCCGGCACGTCCCCTTCACCCAGCAGCTCCCGACCTGTCCCGACACATCTTCACCCTGCATGCTCGCCCGGTATGCTGCCCAGCGCGGGCCCGAGGTCGCCCGGCGCCTCCTGGCCCTGACCCTCCGCGAACGCGAGATCCTGGGGCTGCTCGCCGGTGGGAAAACCGCCAAGCCGATCGCCACGGCATTGGGGATCTCCCTCCCAACCGTCCGGACGCACATCCAGAGCATTCTCAGGAAGCTCGACGTCCATAGCTGCCTGGAGTTGGTGGCCTTTCTCCGCCACATGACTGAGGGTGTGCCCCCAGCCTGCTCCTGAAGCCCTTGTACGCCATCCGACTGCTGCCGACATTCGGCAGGTCATCTCCTTTAATGACATCTCCCTTGACGATTGACGTCGGGGAGAAGGCTCACTAATGTTCGAGTCAAGGAGGTGATGGCCGTTGATTGTATGAATTGTGAGGTGGGGAACTGCAAGGCTGAAGGACCGTTTCACCGTTCACGCGCGATTCCGACGTAGCCGGGCGCGCAGGAGGAGAGGGAGATGAAGATGCAAAAGGTGCTGTTGACGCTGTGTGGCGCTGTGCTGCTCGTGTTTCTGATGACTGCCCCAGTCTTAGCAGCCCACTGCTCACCGGAATTTGTAGGGCCACCGACTTCTGGTTGTACGGTGAATAAGGTCCAGGATGTTCTTTGTCAAGGTACCGACGGCAACGATACCATAGTAGGCACGTCTGGCGACGACGTCATCATCGGCTTGGGCGGTAACGATCGGATCTATGGTTTGGGAGGGGACGATGTCATCTGTGGCCGCGACGGTGACGACATCCTCGTCGGTGGCGCCGGTGACGACCTTATCGAAGCCGATGGCGGCGACGACCGGATCTACGGCGGCAGTGGCGACGACCTCCTCGATGGCGGCGATGACTTCGACATCATCAACGGCGGTCCAGGATTTGAAGTCGCTTGCGTCGACGGCGAGCGGGTCAACAACTGTGAATAGTGAAATTGAGCATGGCGTCAATCCATCCGTACCCGTTACTACGACCTAACCGTGGAAGTGCTTCGAACCGGGGAACGCGATTGTCCCCACCGAGGAGGGCCCTCCCCAGCGGAGGGGGGCCTCTGGAGGTGTCTCCTGTATGGGGCCCCTCATCGCTGGGCTTTGCGAGCCCTCCTGGCCAGCCTCGTGCTCTTTGGCGGGCTAGGCCACTCCCTAGCCGCCCGATCCGGGGAGACCTCCCCGCCTGCTGCTGGTGGCCACCCCCCCCTCATTCGCGTGGAGGCGGGGCTGGTAACCGTCAAGATCGTCGGGGTGTCCCTGGAGGCGGTTCTCAACGCGATCGGCGCTCAGAGCCAGATCAAAGTGGTCCTGCATGATTCGAGACCCGATACGGTCTCGGCGGCCTTCCAGGCGGTGCCCCTGGAGGAGGCCATGCGAAGGCTCCTCAAGACCAACTTCCTGTTCCTGTACGGCCCAGACGGAAACGTAGTAGAGGTTCGGGTGTGGCGGGTACCGACTGAGCGCGCCTTTGTTGAGAACCGCGAGTCCCGCGAGTCGCTGCTCGAGGCGTTGGCGGAGGGCGAGCCGCTCCAACGGCGGCAGGCAGTCCTGGCGTTGGGCGAGTCCACGCGCGCCCAGTCGGCGGAGCCCTTGGCGAAGGTCTTGGAAGAGGATGACGCGCCGGAGGTGCGGCAGGCGGCAGTCGTGGCCTTGGAAAAGCTGGAGGGGCCACAGGCCGCCGCGGCCCTGGCGGCCGCGGTCTCGGACGACGGTGACCAGGCGGTCCGGCTGAGCGCGGTCAAAGCCTTGGCGAAGCGTGGTGGACCGGAGGCGATCGACCCGTTAACCCAGGCCTTACAGGCAGACGCCGAGCCCGTGGTGCGGTATGAAGCCTTGGTGGGTCTGGCCAACGTGGACGACGACCGTGTGAGGGAGGCCCTCCTGCAGGCCCTGGATGACTCGGAGGACTTCATTCGACACAAGGCAGAAGAAATCCTCCAACACCGCAGCGCTGCAGGCCGCGAGCCGTAAGGGGCGCGGTCCCCGGCTGCTCCCGAGAATCGGCAGGTCATCTCCTTTAATGACATCTGCCTTGACGATTGACGGCGGGCAATGGCCTCACCAATATTAGCGCCAAGGAGGTAATGGCCGTTGATTGTATGAATTGTGAGGTGAGGAACTACAAGGCTGAAGGACCGTTTCACCGTTCGCGCGCGATTCCAACGTAACCGGGCGCGCAGGAGGAGAGAGATGAAGAAAGTGCTGTTGACTCTATGTGGGGCTGTACTACTCGTGGCGCTACTGATTACCCCGGCCCTGGCGAGACCGTTCTGGCAGTCCGATCTCACCTGCGACTTCAATGATGATCTCATCTTTGGTGAGGAGTTTCCGGCACGGCCGTTCGCAGTAATCAAATACCCCTCGGGGGATCTCTACGTTAGCACTATTCGGGGTCTGCCTAAGAATACGGATTTTGAATGTGTCATCCGTTGTAACCCGACCCCGACTGGTGACATCTTCCATGTCGAAGATTCCTGCGGGACGAGTGATGCCAATGGCGTTCTGCCTGCGCAGGTCATTCAGAGGTTCGCTACCAGGGCCAACCTGAACGAATTCTGTTTTCAGATTTCTTTTCGTATCCAGAACGTTGATGGAGTGGAGAATTGCCGGGAAGGCTTTGTGCCGCGGGAATAAGGAAGACTTGAAGCCTTTCTCATTCGTCGAAGGCTTGTAGTCGTAGGGACTGACACTATAGACTTTGTTGACCCTGGCAAAGAGATGAGGAGCGCGAAACGCGTACCCAGGGGTCGCGTCGTCGAACGAGAGGGTAGAACAGCGAGCTGACGGCTCCACAGGGAGGCCGAGAAGTGCGTAGGTATATAGTATGGCGCAAAATGAGGCTTGGAGATTTAGAGAAATAATGAGGTGCGGCAATGAAACTCCTCTGCACAAGTGAAGTCCATCCGAGTGAAGAAAAAGTCACGCCTCCAAGATTTGATTTTTGCCATAAAAACTGCAAAACCGGAGCGTTAATCACAGCCCTGATTATAGCTTTCCCCTGTGTGGTTCATGCAACGCCTTTTACGCCTCTTGACTGGCAGCAAACCGTACCAAGCGGCCCGTTGGCAGGTCAAAAGAAATTCCTCAATTGGAGTCAAGATACCAACCAAAATTTCATAGATGATGAGATCGACGAGATCAGTGATACTGTCACACCACCTGTCGATATTAACGTTGACCTCAATAGATGTCTTACCTCTTCCGAAATCGAAGCAAAGTTTTCAGACTTTGGAATTATTCAACATGTAGGAAAATTCGTATCTTTTGTCGCGATAAAAGGGATTGATATTCTAGATATCCCTGGGCTCGCTGCCGATCCTGATGTAGCCGTCGTTGAGCTTCAACCGACATTCGAAGCGGGCTTGGATGTAAGCACAAGAGCTATTAGAGCACGTGCAAGCAATACCTTTTCGCCTCAGACGGTACAGAATTTAGGGTTTACCGGTCAGGGTGTGAATATCGCCATTCTCGATACTGGAGTTGATAATGGCCATGAGACATTTGCTGGAAAAACTGTAAGAGGATTCAATGCGATCACTAATGTCGAAGTAGATCCTGATGATGATAACAACCAGTCTCTCAACCAGTCTCTGTGCGTTCCAAACCCCGTTTTTCATGGAACTCACGTGGCCGGAATTGCTCTAGGAAATGGACGAATTGGCAGGGTTTGCAGGAACCCAGGCGATGGCTCTCCCACTAGCTGTACAGGGGCGGCTCCCGGCGCAGGTTTGGTCGATATTAAAGTTCTTGATAATTGTGGTTCTGGTAACTCTGTCACCACCATAAGGGGCATAGACAAAGCGATAGAAAGGCAAGCAGCTTGGGGAATAGGGGTGATGAATCTGAGCATCTGGTCACGGCTATTCAATGGAGACGGAAGGGATGCGGAGAGTGAGACAGTGAATACGGCCGTTGCTCGAGGGATTGTCACCACTGTAATTGCCGGCAATGGCTTTGGAATGATTGATCCAATCACGGGACTTCCTCTCTTTAGATCTGGCTTTGGTGCGATTGCCGCTGCCTCGCAGGCAATAACCGTAGCGAACTCTAACGACCAAAATACTGTAGGTCGAGGAAACGATACGGTTGCCGGATCCTCAAATAGAGGTCCCAGAAGCACCGATAACGACGAAGATCCTCTGGATGAGCTGAAGCCGGACATCGCAGCCCCTGGTTCCGGTATTATGTCTGCACAAGGCGACGCAGGAAATGGCGCTACTAATCAATACCAACCTCTGTCTGGAACGTCTATGGCGGCGCCTCATGTCGCCGGTGTGGCAGCACTTATTCTAGAGGCGAAGCCGTTTATCAATCCGGGAAGCGTTAAAGAGCTTTTGAAGCAGACAGCTGAAACGGCTCCCGCTATTCCGGCGATGGACAGCAACAGGATGCCAGACAGCGCCTTGGATCTGAGGTACGACATAGGATCAGGTAATGGACTTGTTAACGCCTTTGCGGCGGTACGTGCCGCCGCGGTAACAGATGTCAAGTTCCCCAGTTGCATCGATGGGGGTTCGCCGTGCCTTTTGTCGCCGGATAACGCGAGCCCGCCGAATTGGCTTAATACCGTCGATATAACCCTCGCAACCGATCCACCGGTTGCGGGAACGCCGAATCAGATCCGGGTTAAGGTCACAAACACGGGAGCAAACATTGCTCGGGGAGTCAGGATAAATGTTGGTGTATATCGTTTTACTGCCGGCACTTCGAGATTCTTCGAACTTGGTTCCCGTGTTATAGACATCCCGGCTGGCAGCACTGTAACTGTGACACAGGTATGGACTCCTGAAGTTGGTCATCGATGCATTCAAGCCACCATCGATTATGGGCTGGATTCGAATTTCACCAATAATGTCACCCAGAGGAATATCGATGTAAAAACGACTTCTTCACCTGCGGTTTTCACTTTCGATGTTGAAAATTCTTTGACAGTACCCGCGACGATTGAGTTGGAAACCCTATCGGATAACCCGAAATGGACCTGTTCACTGGATCAGACGAGTTTCTCGCTTGATCCCTTCACTGACTGTCCACGTACTGTCACGGCCACGCTAAACCCTGTTATCGAACTGGTAGAATTGGTATCGGCCACCCATCCCGCTATCCCGCCAGCGACGAACGGACGAACGCTATTAGGCGGAGTGTCTGTAAGAGCGACTGACGAAACCCTAGGAACTGCCACTTGCCATATCTTTGCCTTCGCAGTCACCCCACAGCCGCTCTGCTTTGGAGTACCGGCAACGATTGTTGGTACCCCTGGCAATGATGTGTTGCACGGCACGCTCGGCGATGACGTCATCGTTGGCCTGGGCGGCAATGATGCCATTGCTGGCAAAGGCGGGAATGACCTCATCTGCGGTAATGAAGGGAATGACATAATCAGCGGAGACCTTGGCGACGATAAGATTGACGCCGGGGCCGGCGACGACGCCATCGATGGCGGGCCGGGCAATGATACGATCATTGGAGGCGGCGGAAGAGACACGATTGCTGGCAAGGACGGCAACGATCATATTGACGGCGGGCTGGACCGCGACAGGATCGATGGTGGGCCGGGCACCGACGGGTGCGTGAACGGAGAGATTGTTGCCAGATGTTCTTAAGGAACGACAATCTAAATGTCGTGGTGGCAACTGCGCAACCCTGGCTGTACTTCGGCACGGGGAACGAAAACCTCAGGACATCGTAGCGCTGTCGCCGCAATGAGTCAGCGTTGATTCTTTCCGTTCCACAAGGGCGTCCCTCTCTCCAACGGGGAGAGGGACGCCCAGGGTCTTCCCCATGTCCCATCATCGTGGGGTCCTTCATGCCCTGCTTGCCAGTCTCCTACTCCTGGGCGGACTGGGTCAGCCCCTAGCCGGCTCATTCGGCGAGACGTCCCCACCTGCTTCTGGGGGCGATCGCTCCTTCATTCACGTGAGGATGAGATGGTGACCATCAACGTCGCCGGGGCGTCCCTGGAGGAGGTCCTGCAAGAGATCAGCGCCCCGAGCCGGATCAGGGTGGTCCTGTACGACTTCAGACCAGAACCGATCTCGGCGGCATTCCAGGCGGTGCCCCTGGAGGAGGCCGTGCGACGGCTCGTCCAGGGGAACTTCCTGCTCCTGTACGGTCCCCACGGAGACCTGGAAGAGGTCTGGGTGTGGCGGGCACCGGACGCGCGAAGCGTCGCAGGGGAGCGCGAGTCCCTCGAGTCGTTGATTGAGGAGTTAGCAGGGGGCGAGCCGGCCCAACGACGGCAGGCAGTCCTGGCATTGGGTGAGTCCACGGGCGCCCAGTCGGTGGAGCCCTTGGTGAAGGTCTTGGAGGAGGATGCCGCGCCGGAGGTGCGGCAGGCGGCGGTCTCGGTCTTGGAAAAGGTGGAGGGGCCAGAGGCCGTTGCGGCCTTGGCCGACGCGGTCTCAAACGACAGTGACCGGGTGGTTCGCCAGAGCGCGGTCAAGGCCCTGGCGAAGCGTGGCGGATCAGAGGCGGTCGACGCATTGACGCAGGCCTTACAGGCCGACGCCGAACCCTCGGTGCGGCATGAAGCCTTGGCGAGTCTGGCCGAGTGGGGTGATGACCAAGTGCGGGACGCCCTCCTGCAGGCCCGGGAGGACCCGGAGGACTTCATTCGACAAAAGGCAGAAGAGATCCTCCAACACCGCAGCGCGGCAGGCCGCAAGCCGTAAGGGGGGGGGCGGCGCCCGACTCCCTGCGGGTACCCTGTGCCCGCATTGGCGGGGGATCCGAGGGATGGCCATGGCGCTTACAACGCTGGCGTCTCGCGCTTCTTGTCCGTGAGACCTCGGACTGCCTGGCAGCCCTCCAGAGCGGGCACAACAATGAAAACAAAACGATCCCGGGACAGCCCACGAAAACATATGAGCTAACGAGGCGGGCATTCTCAATCGCGCAACTTGTGAACGGAGAACAGTATGAATCCAGACATCTTTGCCCAGAAAGATAAGAACTTTGTTCTTTGGCGGGAAGCGTCGCACAACCCTCCACCCACGTTGGTCATCGGGCAGTTACAGTTAGGCGCCCCGGTGGTGTGTGTTGGCGAACAGCGGTGTGATCTCCGGCAATCCGCTGAGTTCCCTGACCTTTGGTTGATCCCAGCCGACAACTGCAATCTCGCCGACGGCCACGTCTATCACTACTGGTTCGAGGTAGCGGATTCCCACCCGCAACGATCGGGTCAGCGGATCCGGGTGACAGATCCGATGGCGTTTACTGTTGACTGGCGCTTGCTGGCTCCGCGACCCAATGGACCTGGTTATAGCGATGACGAGCGGTATCCGGCGGCGGTCGCGAAATACAGCCAGGGCCGATTGATCCCGTGCGACGCGGGCGGCGAAACCGGCGAACTACAGGACGAACCGCCCCTCGTTACCCTGCCGCCCAACAATCGGCTCGTCATCTATGAGCTGCCGACCGCCTGGACACGGCTTGCATCGGCGGGCGAGCGCGAGATCGGGGTGGGCACCTTTCGCGATGTGGTCGCCCTCATCGATCCCGATGAAGGAGGCGCGAACTTTTCGGACCTCGAGGTCACCCAATTGGGTCGGTCCTACCTTACCGAACTCGGCGTCAACGCCATCGAACTTCTTCCGCCCGCCGACAGCTTCTATGCCAGACAATGGGGGTATGGAACGACGAACTTTTTCGCCCCGGATTTCGACCTCGGTTTCCCTGAAGATTACACGTGGCCGACACCCAACCGCGATCTGCGGGCGCTGATCGCCGCCTCTCACGCCCGCGGGCTCCGCTTTTTTGTCGACGTCGTGATGGCCTTCGCCCGGACCAACGCGTATCTGGCCGCTGAGACAAATGACTTCTTTATTCTCGATCCGTGGAGTAATCCCTCCGATCCCGACGCGCATAACTCCCGGGGCAAGGACGACAACAATGTTCGCAACGGCTTCGGCAGCACGCTCTTTCGCTATGCGGCCTTTGTGAACGGCTACGATCCTCTCTCCGGCCAGTTGCGGAGTTTCTCCCCGGCACGTCAGTTGATGAAGGCCAGCCTCCTGCACTGGATGAACGATTTCCACATCGACGGCATCCGCATGGACAGCGTCGAGAACGTCTCCAACTGGGATTTTATTCAGGAATACAAGGACTTGGCACGCGACACATGGCGACAGCGGTTTGCGGCCCAATCGGCCGGCGATGGCGCGGACGAGCGCTTTATGGTTGTCGGCGAAGAACTTCAAGAACCCCTGGATATCCTTCGCCAGCAGCGGCTCGATGGGCTCTGGCACGAACACTTCAAGAAATACATCCGCGCCGCGCTTCTCGGGCAGAATGCTGATGGCGAGCCCAGTTTCGAAAGGACGGTGCGCAAAGCGATCGATTGCCGTCAGTGTGGCTTCAGCGACGGATCGCAGGCGGTGATTTATCTCACCTCGCATGACGTCGAAGGATTCCGCAACGAACGCCTGTTTAACTTCTTCCTCAACAACGGCGTCGTTGACGCCGAGAAGCGCATCAAGCTCGGCTTTGCCTGCCTGCTCACCGCCGTCGGTGTGCCGATGATTCTGGCCGGCGATGAGTTTGCCGACCAACACGATCTGTTCGACCAAAAAGGGAACGTTTCACAACAAAGCGGCAAACAGGTCGATCCCGTGAACTTCTCGCGCCTGGGCGACGAGTGGCGGCGTCGGATTAAGGAGTATGTCGCTCGCCTGATCAAGTGTCGGACGACCAGCGATGCGCTCGCGGTCAACGACACCGACTTCATCCACGTCGACTTCAACGAAGGCAAGCGGGTGTTGGCCTGGCGTCGGGGCCGACCCGACTCGGACAGCATCGTCGTCATCGTGGCGAACTTCTCGGACTTCGGCACCGGCGATCCGTCCAGTCCGGGCGCGGAATACCGCGTGCACAATTGGCCGGCGACTCCTCCAGGCAAGCAGTGGCGGGAGATCACGCAGGAGCGCAACGTTCCGCCGGAGTGGGTTGGACGCGAGCCGATCTTTCCCTGGGAAGCGAAGGTCTATGCGCTGGTGTGATCCGGAGCGGGCCTTTTTTCGAGTGTCGGGATAGCACAGCGGATTAATCCCCCCGGACCGTCTCGCCAACCGGCGGTCCAAGACATCACCGAGGCTGTTTGAGCACCTATTGTTGATTCAGGCGCAGCTGCTTACCCGAAAATCCTCACCGACGAACAGTTCAAGGTCCCGGCCAACAGGAAGGACGAAGTCCTGACCGCCGTCTCCCGCCTTACGGGAGAGATTATCAAGAACAATAGGGCTCCTCTCCTGAAAGTGTCATCACGGGAGTGGGGGGGGTAGCGCAAGAGTCGGCGTGATAGCTGAACGCTCACGAAGAGTGATTCGATAAGGAGTTATCGGATGAATATTGCCATCATTGGAACAGGGTATGTCGGTCTTGTGACCGGAGCCTGCTTTGCGGAGTTTGGTCTGCATGTGACCGCCGTAGATACGGATGAAGAGCGCATCGCTCAGTTGGCAAAGGGAGAGGTCCCTATTTACGAGCCGCAGTTGGGCGAAATGCTGCGCAGGAATCAGCAGCAAGGCCGTATCCAGTATACGACCGACACAGCGCGTGCGGTGAAGGAGTCCCTGGTCGTCTTTATTGCCGTGGGAACCCCCTCCAGAGATGACGGTTCTGCGGACCTTCACTATGTTGAGGAGGTCGCCCGTACCGTGGCGACGAACCTGAACGGGTATAAAGTGATCGTGACCAAGAGCACTGTCCCAGTGGGAACGGGGCGGAGCATCCAGAAAATGATCCGTGAAGAGAATGGGAATGGATCGCAAGGAGTATTTGACGTGGCCTCCAATCCGGAATTCCTGCGTGAGGGATCGGCGATTGAGGACTTCTTGCGACCCA